>JAIXVE010000019.1 GCA_027483175.1 Verrucomicrobiaceae bacterium
GCGGCGAGAAGTCGATGAGGGCGTCGGAGCCGGCGTCATTGGCGGCGATGTCGGGGATGGCGGCGGGGATGACGGGCGGGTCGTTGACGGGGATGATGGTGACGGCCATGGGGACGTCTACGAAGAGCCCTTCGGGGTCGGTGGCGCGGACGGTGACGGTGAGGTTGCCGTTGGCGTTGGGGAGAGAAGTCAGGGTGAGGGTTGGGCCGGAGATGGTGGCGGAGGCGATGTCTGGTCGGGACGAGAGGGCGGAGAAAGTGAGGGCGGAGTCCGGGGATTCGATGTCGGCGAAGGAATCGGCGAGATTGATGGTGATGGGTGGAGCGTCCTCGTTGGCGGAGATGGGGTTGAGCGAACCGGTGGGGGTGTCGTTGACGGCGATGATGGTGACGGCCATGGGGACATCGACGAAGAGCCCTTCGGGGTCGGCGGCGCGGACGGTGACGGTGAGGTTGCCGTTGGCGTTGGGGAGAGGAGTCAGGGTGAGGAGTGGGCCGGCGATGGTGGCGGAGGCGATGTCTGGTCGGGACGAGATGGCGGAGAAAGTGAGGGCGGAGTCCGGGGATTCGATGTCGGCGAAGGAGTCGGCGAGATTGATGGTGATGGGCGGGGCGTCCTCGTTGGCGGAGATCGGGATGAGCGAACCGGTGGGGGTGTCGTTGACGGCGATGAGGGTGACGGCCATGGGGACGTCGACGAAGAGCCCTTCGGGGTCGGCGGCTCGGACGGTGACGGAGAGGTTGCCGTTGGCGTTGGGGAGAGGTGTCAGGGTGAGGTTTCCGGCGATGACAGAAACGGACGCGATGTCAGGGCGGGAGGAGATGGCTGAGAAGGTGAGGGCGGAGTCCGGGGATTCGATGTCGGCGAAGGAGTCGGCGAGATTGATGGTGATGGGGGCGGCGTCTTCGTTGGTTGAGATGGGATTGAGGGAACCGGTGGGCGTGTCGTTGACGGCGATGATGGTGACGGTCATGGGGACGTCGACGAAGAGACCTTCGGGGTCGGCGGCGCGGACGGTGATGGAGAAGGAGCCGTTGGCGTTGGGGCGCGGGGAGATGGTGAGCGTGCTTTGGTTGAGGGAAACGTCGGCGATGTCAGGGCCTGAAGGGACGTAGGAGAAAGTGAGGGCGGAGTCCGGGGATTCGATGTCGGCGAAGGAGTCGGCGAGATTGAGGGTGATGGGTGGAGCGTCTTCGTTGGCGGAGATGGGTTCGAGCGAACCGGTGGGGGTGTCGTTGACTGGGGAGACGTTGAGGGTGATGAGGGATTCGGCGAAGCGGAAGCCGTCGTCGGTGCCGCGGACTCTGACGGTGGCGGGGCCGAAGGCGTTGGGGAGGTAGGAGATGAGGAGGCGGTTGCCGGAGATTTCGGAGGAGATGGCGGAACCGGTGGAGCCGGTGATGTTCCATGTCAGGGTGGCGGATTCCTCGTCGGAGATGAGGTCGGTAAGATTGATGGAATCGGCTGGGGAGTCTTCCGGGCGGTCGAGGGAACGATTGACGGCGATGGGGGTATCATTGACTTCGGCGACGGAGACGGAGAACGATTGTTCCGAGGATGCGCCGAGGGCGTCGGTGACTTTGAGGCGGAACGACTGGACGCCGATGTTAGCGGCGAGGGGGGTGCCGGAGAGCGTGCCGTTTTCGAGGCGGAGCCATGAGGGGAGGGAGAGGGCGGAGATGGATAGGACGGCGTCTGGGTCCGGGTGGGAGACGGATGGGGCCCATTGCCATGGGCTGTCTTCGGTGGCGGGAGGTGGTGGGGATTGGGCGAAGGTTGGGGAGGGGAGAGTGGTGGTGGGGATCCAGGTGGCGAAGGTGCCTGAGTTGGAGGAGGGATTGGTGACGGCGAAGGTGACAGGGGAGACGAGACCGGGCTGGATGACGGAGATGAAGTTGCCGGTGTGGCCGAGAGAGATGGTGCCGTTGGGGAGGAGGTCGAGGTCCTGAATGAAGCCGGCGCCGGAGACGGAGTTGAGTGTCAGGGATTTCGTGATGGTGCCGGTTGGGGAGAAGGCGGTGATGCCGTCGGCGGAGTTGCCGGTGAAGAGATTGCCTGCGGCGTCGGCGGCGAAGCCGTAGGATTCGCCCGCGCCATTGAGGGCAACGGATGGGGCCCATGAGATTGGGTTGGTGATGAGTTGGCGCATTTCGCCGTAGCGGGCCATGCCGTAGATTCTGCCGTCGGGGGCGGCGGAAACCTTGTCAGGGAACCATGTCTGGGGCATGTCGATCCATTCGCCGGAGAAGAGGTTGTAGCGGCCGTCCTGGACGGCGATCCAGTCGCCGGTGATGGAGAGGTTGGCGTCGCGGAAGTTGTAGGGCTGCATGCCGGGGAGCGGCGTGTGTTTCCAGATATTGAGGATGGGGTCGTAGCTGGAGAGGTGGAGGACGGGGTTGCTGACGCCCTGGGGGAGATTGACGACGTGGACGACGCCGAGGCGGTCGATGACGACGTCGAAGGTGCGGGCGGTGGTGGTGGCGGGCGGTGTGCCTGGGGCGACGGGGACGGTGACGCTGCGGATGAGGGTGCCGTTAGGGCGGTATTCGCGGATGGCGCCGCCGGTGGAGACGAGGAGTGAGCCTGGGGAGAAGAGTTGGGGGGTGGCTGGGCCGACGGCGACGATGGCGTTGGCGGAGCCGACGTTGACGGTGCCGTTGGAGATGGTGACGCGGTAGGTGCCTGCGTCGAGCGAGCCTGCGATGGGGATTTCGTAGGTCGCGTCGGTCGCGCCGGGAATGCTGGTGTTATTGCGGAACCATTGATAGGAGAGGGGAGGGGAGCCGGAGGCGAGGACCTCGAGGCGGATGGGCTGGCCGAAGTCGACGCGCTGGGACTGGGGCTGGCGGACGATGGCTGGCGGGGTGGGGATGGAATCGAAGGAGTAGTTGAGGTTTTCGTCGAGGAGGTGGAAGCGGGGGACGCCGGTGGAGTGGAGGGTGATGACGGCGAAGCCTGCGGAGGGGAGGCTGAAGATGCGGACGGGGGTGCCGCCGAGGGCGACGGCTTTGTCGCGCTGCCATGAGGAAGACCAGCGCTGGAGGCGGGTGACGGAGGAGGATTCGGATTCGATGGAGAAGAGCGTGCGGCCTTTCCATGTCATGTCGCTGAGGGCGACTGGGAGTCGGATGGCGCGGGTGAGTCCGGTGGCGTTGAAGATTTCGCCGCTGCCGAGAGCGATGAATTCGCCGTCGGTGCTGACGCGGATGGGGGCGACGGTGCTGATGTCGCCGTGGTAGGGGGATTCGCCGCCGCCGGTGATGGAGCC
>JAIXVE010000276.1 GCA_027483175.1 Verrucomicrobiaceae bacterium
CCTGTTCAGACTCCCCTACCCCCCCGCGCCGACACCTAAACCCCATCTCCCATCCCCACCCCATTCCATCCCCCCACCCCAACCCCGCCGCATTTCCGTCTCGGCAAACCGTCATCACCCCATCTACAATCCCCCCATGCGCCCAGCCATCATCCTCCTCGCCGCCGCCGTCTCCGCCACCGCCGCCCCGCCCGACGACAAGGCCCTGCTCGCCCTCATCCGCGACCGCTCCAAAACCCTCGATCGCGTCACCGCCGCTCCGGTCAACATGGACCACCTCACCGCCCTCGATTGCCGCGCCCCGTCCGGCCCGCCCGTCCCCACCGGCCCGCACAAGGACGCCCGCCTCCACCTCTACGTCTCCAACGGCCACCATGCCCCGCTCTTCGACCCGTGGGCGAAATTCCCCGAGGGCACCGTCCTCCTCAAAGAAAAACTCCCCGCCAAAGACGACGGCCCTCCCACCCTCTTCACCGGCATGATCAAACGCGAGAAAGGCTTCTGGCCCGAACTCGGCGACTGGGAATTCTTCACCGCCGATGGCAACGCCGCCGCCATCACCTCCCGTGGCAAAACCGAAACCTGCGCCGCCTGCCACACCGACTACAAAGACCGCGACTTCGTCTCCAAACGCATCACCATCCCCGGCGACGCCCCCGCTCCCCCGCCCACCCAACTCTCCAGCGGCCGCGTCGTCCTCCACGCCGTCCGCGCCACCGTCCTCGGCAAAAACCTCCGCTACGAACCCCCGCAGAACAAAAACACCCTCGGCTTCTGGACCGACCCCGCAGACGCCGCCTCATGGACGTTTTCCATCCACACCCCCGGGAAATTCGACGTCGAAGTCGTCCAGGGCTGCGGCAAAGGCTCCGGCGACGCCCTCGTCGAAGTCTCCTTCGCTCCCTTCAAAGCCGACAAGTCCTCCCCACCCATCGCCCCCCTCAAATTCACCGTCCAGGACACCGGCCACTTCCAGAACTTCGTCCCGCGCTCCATCGGCACCGTCACCCTCCCCACAGCCGGCCTCTGGACCGTCACCGTCCAACCCCGCTCCAAGCCAGGACCCGCCGTCATGGACCTCCAATCCATCAACCTCTCCCCCGTCGCGAAATAATCCCCTCCGGAAATCTTCCAACCACCCCTTGCCCCACCTGCCCGGCGTGCTAAGGCCGCAGGCTTCCCATAATCATTAATCATCTCATGAAAGCCCCCATTCGCGTGGCCGTCACCGGCGCTGCCGGTCAGATCGGATACTCCCTCCTCGTCCGCATCGCCTCCGGTGCCATGTTCGGCCCCGATCAGCCGGTCATCCTCCAGCTCCTCGAAATCGAACCCGCCCTACCCGCCCTCCTGGGCGTCGTCATGGAACTCGACGACTGCGCCTTCCCTCTCCTCCAGGGCATCGTCCCCACTTCAAATATGGACGAAGCCTTCCGCGGCGTGAACTGGGCCCTCCTCGTCGGCAGCGTCCCCCGCAAGCAAGGCATGGAACGCAAGGACCTCCTCAACATCAACGGCAAGATCTTCATCGGCCAGGGCCAGGCCATCCAGCGCTCCGCCGCCTCCGACGTCCGCATCCTCGTCGTCGGCAATCCCTGCAACACCAACTGCCTCATCGCCCTCAATAACGCCCGCGACATCCCCGCCCATCGCTGGTTCGCCATGACCCGGCTCGACGAGAACCGCGCCAAGAGCCAGCTCGCCGCCAAAGCCGGTCGCCACGTCAGCGAAGTCACCAACATGACCATCTGGGGCAACCACAGCAGCACTCAATACCCAGACTTCTTCCACGCCAGAATCGGCGGTGCCCCAGCCACCGACGTCATCAGCGACCACGACTGGCTCAAAGGCGACTTCATCTCGACCGTCCAGCAACGCGGCGCTGCCATCATCAAAGCCCGCGGCCTCAGCTCCGCCGCCAGCGCCGCCAACGGCGTCGTCGACACCGTCCGCAGTCTCACCACCCCCACCCCTGCCGGCGACTGGACCAGCGTCTGCGTCGTCTCCGACGGCTCCTACGGCATCGAAAAAGGCCTCGTCACCGGTTACCCCATCCGCACCGACGGCCAGAACTGGGAAATCGTCCAGGGCCTCTCCCACAACGACTTCGCCCAATCCAAAATCGACGCCACCATCAACGAACTCAAAGAAGAACGCGAAGCCGTCAGCGAATTGATCCCCGCCTGACCCTCGCCTCCCTCACGGCGGTGCGCCCTCCGAACCCTCCGGTCCGGCGCACCGCCGCCCCTTTTTTCCCCAGCTCTCCGGCCCGCGGAACGAATCCGCCCGCCGGAAACGCTCTCTTTACAACTCCCCCGTCCCACCCAAACTCCCGCCCCTTATGCTGAGCGTCTTCATTGTCCTCGTGACCATCATCCTCGTGGCAGTCTGCCTGCTCCTCATCCTCCTCGTCCTCATGCAGCGGCCGAAACAGGAAGGCCTCGGCGCCGCCTTCGGCGCAGGCGTCACCGACCAGATCTGGGGCAGCCAAACCACGAACGTCCTCCAGAAAGGCACCGTCTACCTCGGCGTCCTCTTCTTCGTCCTCAGCCTCGTCCTCGCCATGCTCAAAGCTCGCGAAGCACGCAACTTCACTATCGATCTCCCCAAAACTTCCCCAGTCGCCGCAGTCCCCGCCGACTCCACCACCACCACCCCAGCCCCGTCACCCATCACGGTGACCCCTGGCTCGGCCTCCCCGGCCCCCATCACCATCACCCCAACACCTGCCGCGGAAACCACCGTTACCC
Organism: Verrucomicrobiaceae bacterium; assembly: GCA_027483175.1. Classification (GTDB taxonomy): domain Bacteria; phylum Verrucomicrobiota; class Verrucomicrobiia; order Verrucomicrobiales; family V1-33; genus V1-33. The sequence continues at coordinate 2,751 of JAIXVE010000276.1, forward strand.
CGGCTCCAGCCGCGGAAACGCCAGCCGCTCCAGCCGCCGAAACTCCGGCAGCAGCTCCAGCGTCCGAAACCCCAGCCGCTCCGGCCACGGAAACCCCGACCGCTCCGGTCAAGTAACCCCCGGCATCCCGGCCTCAACTCCTTCCCGAAAAACGCGCCCCGCAACGGGCGCGTTTTTTCATGCCCCCATCATCCCCATCCATCCCGCAGAAAGTTCCCCCATCCTCCCGCGTACCCCTCCACCTGACCATGCCGATTCCCCGGCCATTCCCTCAGCTCCGCAGCCTGACACATCTCGCCGCGCGGCTCCTCATGCTCTGGGCCATGCTGTCAGCACAATCCGGTGTCGCCGCTCTCGCCGCCTCCGCCCTCGCCCACCTCGACGGTTCCCACAACGTCCACGTCCAACTCCAAAAGGACGGCGTTAGTCTCATCCTCGGGCATCCCACTTCCCCCAACTCCGCTCACCAGCACTCGCCCGTCAGTCAATTGCTCGTCGCCGGCGTCATCACCAGCTCCGACGCCCATCAGGACCACGTCCTCCACTTCTCCGGCACCACCGCCAACACCTCCGATCCCGCGTCCGTCCCCGGTCCCCAATCCTGCGCCGCCGACACCGCACTCGCCCCATCGGAACTATCACCCGCCCGCATCCTCCGGCCCGCCTCGCAGCCGGATGCTCCCCGCCCGCCCCCATGGGCCCTGAGACCAGCCAACGCCTTCCCAGGCCTGCGCTCGGTCGTCATCATCGTTTGAGCTGAAGCTCCCCGGCCACTTCCCGCCGCGCACGTCCTAACACGGACCGGCCACGGCAGGAATCAGCCCCCACCCTCGCGCCACCATCGGCTCCCGCCGTGGCCGCATCCCACCATCGCTTCAACTCATCCCTTTCACCTAACCATGTTCTCTCGTCTCGCCCTCTTCTTCTGCCTCTTCCCGCTCACTGCACCAGCCGCCGATCCGCCCGCCCCCGCCCCGCTCACGATCGACCAGCTCGTCGCCCAGGCCCTCGACGCCAACCCGGAAGCCGCCTACTACAAATCCACCATCGCCATCGCCAGAAGCGAACGCCGCGAAGCCGGCCGCCAGCAGAACCCTCAGCTCAACACCCAACTCGGCACATGGTCCGTCAAAGGCACCGGCGCAGGCCCCATGTGGCAGGCCGCCGTCTCCCAAACCTTCGAATGGCCCGGTCGCCTCAATCTCCGTAAAGCCCTCGCCGACGGCCAGATCGAAATCGCCGAACTCGGCCTCAACGGCTTCCGCAACGCCCTCGCCGCAAAGGTCCGCTCCGAAGCCGTCAGCCTCACCATCGCCCAGCAGCAGGCCTCCGCCGCCACCGCCGCCGCCGACCGCATCGGCAATGTCGTCCAGGTCCTCATCCAGCGCGACCCCTCAGGCCCAGCCCCGCTCCTCGAATCCCGCATCCTCGAGGCCTCCATGATCACGCTCTCCCGCGAAGCCGCCCTCGCCTCCCGCAAGGTCGCCGAATCCTCCGTCGAACTCAACCTCCTCCGCGGCGCACGCCCCGACGCACCCCTAACCATCTCCTCATCCTCACCGGAACTGCCCGCCGTCCCGGAACTCGCCCCGCTCCTCGCCGCCGCTGAACAAAACAACTTCGACCTCCGCATGCGCCTGCTCGAACTCCGCCAGCAGGGCTTCGCCGTCAGCCTCGCCCGCAACGAACGCGGCCCAGCCATCACCGTCCAGCCCTACGTCAATTCCCAGCGCGCCGGCGATCAGCGCGAAATCATCGCCGGCCTCAGCGTCACCGTCCCGCTCCCACTCTGGAACAACGGCAAAGCCAAGGTCGCCGCAGAAGACTCACGCCTCCAGCAGGCCCGCGTCAGCATGGAAGTCGCCCTCCGCGATGTCGAAAAACACATCGTCTCCAGCCGCAGCGCCTACGCCGCCCTCGCCACCGAACTCTCCCGCTGGCACCCAGACTCCCTCGCCAAATTCCGCGACGCCGCCGAACAGGGCGACCGCCACTATCAACTCGGTGCCATCCCCGTCGCCACCTACATCGATCTCCAGAAAAGCTACCTCGAAGCCCTCAGCGCTCTCCTCGAAACCCGCGCCGAAGCCCTCGCCGCTCTCCTCGACCTCGAACTCCTCTCAGGCCTCTCCCTCGTCCCAGCCTCCAAATAACAGGCCATGATCGACCGAATCCTCGAATTCGCGCTCCGCCAGCGCGCCCTCATCGCCACCCTCGCCGCAGGCCTCCTCGCCGCTGGCCTCTGGTCGCTCTCACAACTCCCCATCGACGCCGTCCCCGACCTCACCGGCATCCAGGTCCAGATCAATACCGAGGTCCCCGCCCTCGCCCCCGAAGAATCCGAAAAAGCCGTCACCCGCCCCATCGAACTCGAAATGCAGGGGCTCCCCGGCGTCGAGGAAATGCGCTCGCTAACCAAGTTCGGCCTCTCCCAGGTCACCATGAACTTCGCCGACGGCACCGACATCTACCGCGCCCGTCAACTCGTCTCCGAACGCCTCCAGTCCGTCCTCGACGATCTCCCCCCGGGCGTCTCCCCCAAACTCGCCCCCATCAGCACCGGCCTCGGCGAAATCTTCTACTACACCCTCACATGGGCCAAGGACGACCCCGCACGCCCCGCCGACCACGCCCAGGCCATGATGGCCCTCCGCGACACTCAGGAATATGTCGTCAAACCCATGCTCCGCACCGTCCCCGGCATCGCGGAAATCAACACCAACGGCGGCTACGAACGCCAGGTCGTCATCGAACCCAATCTCGCCAGTCTCCGCAACGCCTCCCTAACCGTCAGCGAACTCGCCGACGTCATCCGCGCCAATGCCGACAACGCGGGCGGCGGCATCGTCGCCCAGAATGGTGAACAGGTCACCATCCGCGCCGTCAGCCGGGTCTCCTCACCCGACGAAATCGCCCAGCTCCCTGTCAAATTCTCCGCAGGCGTCGCCCCGCTCCGCGTCGGCGACCTCGCCAAAGTCACCCTCGGCGAAAAATACCGCACCGGCGCAGCCACATGGAACGGCGAAGAATGCGTCCTCGGCACCGTCATGATGCTCGCCGGCCAGAACGCCCGCGTCGTCTGCCAGCGCGTCTCCCCGCGCCTCGAGGAAATCAGCCGCAAGCTCCCCAGGGGCATGCTCATCCACACAGTTTACGACCGCTCGGACCTCGTCGACCGCACCATCGCCACCGTGAAGAAAAACCTCTTCGAAGGCGCAATCCTCGTCGTCGTCGTCCTCATGCTCCTCCTCGGCAACTGGCGCGCCGCACTCATCGTCGCCCTAGCCATCCCGCTCTCCTTTCTCTTCGCCATCACCGGCATGAACCACTGGGGCATCAGCGGCAATCTCATGTCCCTCGGCGCTGTCGACTTCGGCCTCATCATCGACGGCGCCGTCGTCATGGTCGAAAACATCGTCCGCCACCTCGCCGAGCGTCAGCACCACCTCGGCCGCACCCTAACCACCGAAGAACGCCACCACACGGTCCTCCGCGCCGCCCGCCAGGTCGGCCAGTCCATGTTCTTCGGGGTCGTCATCATCACCATCGTCTACCTCCCCATCCTCAGTCTCAGCGGCGTCGAAGGCAAAATGTTCCGCCCCATGGCCCTAACCGTCATCCTCGCCCTCGTCGGTGCCCTCCTCCTCGCCCTCTCCCTCATGCCCGTCCTCTGCGCATGGTTCCTCCGCTCCCGCATCGAGGAAAAAGACAACTGGTTCATCCGCGCCGCCAAAGCCATCTACCGCCCCACTCTCCTCCTCGCCCTCAAATCCCGCTGGCTCACCTCCCTCGCAGCCATCGCCCTCTTCATCGCCAGCCTCGCCATCTACTCGAAACTCGGCGCAGAATTCGTCCCCAAACTCGACGAAGGCTCCATCACCACCATGGTCTACAAGGAGGTCGGCATGAGTCTCGAAAAATCCCTCGCCATGCAGCTCGCCGCAGAAAAAGTCGTCCTCTCTTCCTTCCCCGAGGTCTCCTCGGTCTTCAATCGCATCGGCACCAGCGAGGTCGCCACCGACCCCATGGCACCTAACGAAAACGACTTCTACATCTCCTACAAACCGCTCGCAGAATGGCCCCTCACCCCCGGCCGCCCACGCTCCAAGCAGGAACTCTGCGAACAGATCGAGGCCGCCATCAACGCCGCCGTCCCCGGCCATTCATTCGAGTTCGCCCAGCCCATCGAAATGCGCTTCAACGAAATGCTCGAAGGCTCCAAAGCCGAACTCTCCCTCAAAATCTTCGGCACCGACTTCGACGAACTCGAACGCATCGCCCGCGAAGCCCGCGACATCGTCTCCGCCGTCCCCGGCGGCGACGCCCAGCTCGAAGTCGACGGCCGCACCACCAGTCTCGTCCTCAATGTCAAACGCCCGGAACTCACCCGCCGCAACATCCCCGCCGCTGAGGTCAATCGCGCCGTCGCCACCGCCCTCGGCGGCGAAACCACCGGCACCATGGTCGACGGCAACCGCCGCTACGACATCGTCGTCCGCCTCCCCGAATCCCAGCGCGCCGACGAATCCGTCATCCGCTCGCTCCCCGTCCGCTCCGGCGACGGCGGTCTCCTCACACTCGAAAACCTCGTCGACCTCAGAAAGGAAAAGGTCGTCGAACCCATCTCCCACGAACTCACCCAGCGGAAGGTCGGTCTCATGATCAGTGTCAAAGACCGCGACATGGAAGGCTTCGTCAACGAAGCCACCGCCAGTCTAACCTCTCGTCTCAAACTCCCCGAAGGCTACAGCTTCGAATTCGGCGGCTCCTTCAAAAACCTCAACGAAGCCCGTCAGCGGCTCGCCATCGTCGTCCCCGCCGCGCTCGGCCTCATCCTCCTCCTCATCTTCATGTCCTTCCGCAGTCTCCGCCAGACGTTCATCATCGCCACCGGCATCCCTCTCGCCCTAACGGGCGGCATCGTCGCCCTCTGGCTCCGCGACATGCCCTTCTCCATCACCGCCGCCGTCGGCTTCATCGCCCTCAGCGGGGTCGCCGTCCTCAACGGGCTCGTCATGGTCACTTCCTTCAACGATCTCCTCGAAGAAGGTCGCTCTCTCAAGGAGTCCGTCACCGAAGGCTCCCTCACTCGTCTCCGCCCGGTCCTCATGACCGCCCTCGTCGCCGCCCTCGGCTTCATCCCCATGGCCATCGCCACCGGCCCCGGCGCAGAAGTCCAGCGACCGCTCGCCACCGTCGTCATCGGCGGCATCCTCAGCAGCACGTTCCTCACCCTCGTCCTCCTCCCCGTCCTCTACCAGTGGGTCATGAACCGTGTCGTCACCGAAAACTCCACCGCCAAACCCGTCCCAGCCTGACAAACCCTCACAAACCTCATACCTCTCCCCGCTGCAGCGCCCTCACTTCATCCGCAATGATCGCCAGCCCCTCCCGCACCACCGCCTCCGGCCCACTGTAATTCAACCGCACACACTCGTGCCGGTGCCCCCATTCCTCTTTCAGCCCGAAAAAGAAATGCTCCCCAGGCACCACCAGCACTTTCCTCGCCTTCAATCGCTCATACAGCTCAAGGCTCGTCACCGGTAATCCCTCCACCCGCAGCCACAGAAAGAACGCCCCCTCGGTCCGATGCACCGACCACCCCCGCACGCCCGCAAAACTCTCCGCCAGCCACCCGCGCGCCGCCGCCGCCCTCGCCTCGTAAAACGGCCGGATCACCTCCCGCGACATCGCCAGCAGCTCCCCGCTCCGCAGCAGCGGCAGCACCAGTTGCTGCCCCGCATTGCTGTTCGCCAGCCCGGTCACCGACGTCATCGCCGCCACCGCCGCCGCCGTCCGCGGAGACGCCACCACCATCCCCGTCCTCGTCCCCGGCAACCCTAACTTCGACAGGCTCAGCGTCAGAATCACCTGTTCGTCCCACAACGGGGTCGCCTCCGTAAACACCGCCCCCGGAAACGGCAGCCCGTACGCATTGTCAATGATCAGCGGCACCCCATAACGCTTCGCCAGCCCTAGCAACCGCTCCATCTCCCCGTCCGTCAGCACATTCCCCGTCGGATTCGTCGGCCGCGACACACAAATCGCCCCAATCCCGCCGCCCTCCAGCGTCGCCTCCACCGCCCCGAAATCCACCCGGTACTTGAACTCGTGCTCCCCCGTCCGCTCAATCACCGCAGGACACCCCGCAAACTGCTCCGCCCCCAACCCCTGATTCGCATAACCAATGTACTCCGGCACCAGCGGCAGCAGGATCCGCCGCCGCGTCCCGTCCGCCATCACCCCGCCATACAGATTGAACAGAAAAAACAACGCGGTCTGCCCACCCGACGTCACAGCCAGATGCTCCGGCATCACCGCCCACCCGCAACTCTCCCGCAACAACCCCGCCAGCGCCTCCAGAAACACCGGATTCCCCCGCGGAGGATCATAGTTCCCTAGCATCCGCTCCAGCGCATCCCCGTCCGCCATCAATTCCCCCATCCGCCGCCGCCACACCGCATCCACCGCCCCGATATGCGCCGGATTCCCCCCGCCCAGCATCCGCATCCCGGGATCCGTCGTCAGCGCCCTCCCCAGATCATCCATCAGATCCAAGATCCCGCTCCGCGCCGCCAGCCGCCCGCCTGCCTCCGAAAATGTCTCGTTCATCCCCCCCTCATGCGCCTCTCCCCCTCCCGCGCAACCCCGGCTTCACCCTTGCACCCCCGCATTTGAAAAGCCATCGCTCTCCCCTCGTATGTCTCCAGCCATGCCACATCGTCCCCTTTTCCTCGTGCCGTTCTTCGTCTCCGCAGCCGTCGCCTGCGCCGCCGATCCCGACCCCGGCTCTGAGGCCTACTTCTCCGCCTTCATCCGCCCGATCCTCGAATCCTCCTGCACGCACTGCCACGGCAATTCCGAAGACAAAGGCGATCTCCGTCTCCATACCCTCGAAGCCGCCCTCAAAGGCGCCGACGGCAAACCCGCCCTCGTCCCCGGCAAACCCGAAGACAGCCCGCTCTACACGTCCACCATTCTCGCTCCCGACCACGACGACATCATGCCGCCGTCCAAGGAACCAGCCCTCGTCAAAGAACAAACCGAACGGCTCCGCGCATGGATCGCCGCAGGTGCCAAGTGGCCCGCCGGCCTCGAACTCGGCCAGGAACCTCGCATGCAGTTCGTCCGCGATATCCAACCCATCCTCGAACAGAACTGCGTCGCCTGCCATAAAGCCGATAAATCCGAGGGCGATCTCGACATGACCACGCTCGAGAAATCCCTCGCCGGCGGCGAATCCGGTCACGGTCTCGTCCGCTACGACACCGAAAAATCCCTCATCTTCACCCGCACCAATCTCCCCGCGGACGACGATGACCTCATGCCCCCAACCAAAAAGGGCGGCCCGCTCTCCAAGGAACAAATCCAGAAGCTCCAACTCTGGGTCAAACAAGGCGCCCCATGGCCCGACGGCCTCGTCCTCACCCAGAAGGCCCTCCAGGTCGATCGCCCGCCGAACCCAGACAACGCGGAGTTCGTCGCCAAAATCCACCAAGCCATCACCCAGAAATCCTCGGAAAAATCCCCCGAGGACATGAAACCCTACACCGGCACCATCTCCAAAACCGGCAAGGAATACAAAATGGTCGTCATCCCCGGCGGCGAATTCACCATGGGCAGCCCGGACTCCGAAAAGGACCGCAAACCCGACGAAGGCCCCCAGGTCAAAGTCAAAATCGACCCGTTCTGGATGGGCGCCTACGAAATCACATGGGACCAGTACCTCAACTTCATGCTGACGCCCGACTCCCGCTACAAAGACGGAGCCAAAAAAACCGCCCCGCCCGCCGATAGCCCGCTCGTCGACACGGTCAGCAGCCCCACCCAACCCTACACCGACATGACCTTCGGCATGGGCCAGGACGGCTTCCCCGCCATCTCCATGACCGAACAGGCCGCCAGCAAATTCTGCGAATGGCTCAGCGCCCAAACCGGCCACTTCTACCGGCTCCCCACCGAAGCCGAATGGGAGTACGCCGCCCGCGCCGGCACCACCACCGCCTACTTCTTCGGCGACGACGCCTCCAAACTCGGCGAATACGCGTGGTACTACGAAAACAGCGACGGCAAAACCCAACCGGTCGGCCAGAAGAAGCCCAACCCATGGGGCCTCTACGACATCACCGGCAATGTCATCGAATGGACGCTCGACCAGTACGACGAAAAATACTACGGCTCCCTCAACGGCACCGCCGAAAACCCCTTCAACCGCCCGCGCACCATCTACCCACGCGTCGCCCGCGGCGGCTCATGGGACGATGACGCCAAGGACCTCCGCATCGCCGCACGCCGCGCCTCCGGCGAAGCATGGAAACAACAGGACCCCCAGCTCCCCAAATCCATCTGGTACCACACCAACGCCCAGTTCCTCGGCTTCCGCATCGTCCGCCCGCTCAAGGTGCCTTCCGCTCAGGAAATGCACTACTACTGGAACATCGGGACTCTCAACGAACAGAAGTAACTCGCAGGCAAAGGGCTTGTCTCCCAACAAGCCTCCGCAGCAAGCAAGGTGGCACGGGCGTCCCGCCTGTGACCCCACCCCACGAGCCCCACCGCCGCAAGCGCCACCCGCCCTTGTCTCCGACCGAGCAACCAAAGTGGCACCAGGCGTCCCGCCTGTGACCCCACCCCACGAGCCCCCACCGCAGCAAGGGCATCCCGCCCTCGTCTCCGCACAAGCTCTCCAATCCTCGCCCTCCCCCCGCACGCCCTCCCGGAAACCGTCTTGCAAACCTCCGACCCGCGCCCATGGGCAGTGGCTCATGAAAATCCTCGTCACCGGCAAAGGCGGAC
>JAIXVE010000121.1 GCA_027483175.1 Verrucomicrobiaceae bacterium
TCGCACGCAGAAAACGATCCAGATTCTTCCCGTCCCGAATCTGCCCAAACGACAGAAATACCTCGTCCAAATCCCCAAAACCCCACCGCTCACGCAACTCCGCTCGCGTCCGCGCCGGCACCCCCACTTGGTACGGCCCATGCGGAATCACATGAATCTCAACGCCCGCAGGAACCGACCCGCCAAAATCCACCTCTGTCTCCTCATGCACAAACACATGCTTCACAAAAGAATAGCCTTGCCGGACGCTCAACCGATGCCACCACCCCGGCCCCATCACAAAATCACGCACCGGATCATGGGCGATCGTTCCAATAGGACATCCCTCGCATTCACTCCGGTAGATGCCAGCCCAGAGCGGCGAAAAATACTCCGCAAAACATGCCATCAGCAGCCCATCATACTCCCCCTCACGCGCCACCCGACACGCCAACCGCGCCATGCCGCGCAAATCACCAATCTTTCGCCAGATGCGTACCAGCAGTGTCTCGCGGCTCGACTCGCTCGCCGGAAGAATCGGCTTCACCACTGCAGCCTTCAAACGCTCAACCGGAAACCCCGGCCGGCAAACCACGGTCACAGCAGCTCCACACTCCGTCAGAGCGTTGATCTGCCACACGGCATACTCGGCTATCCCCCCCGAGTCCGCATCGCACAAATAAAGCAGTCGCATCACAGTTGAAACTGAACGGCTAACTCCATCAATTCGCAACCAGAAGTCTCTTCACAAGAACAGCTCCCGCATCCATCATCAACTGATCCCGATCGGTCAGCACACTACCTGTCTCTATCCTTCCATCAGCACAATCCAGACACATCCACCCCCCGCTGCCGCTGCTTGAAGCAACCACCATGCATCCCTTTTGCCCCGGATATACTGCCACCGCTCTCACGATTGGTGCTGAAGAGTCAATTCGCATTCGGCAGGATCTGGAACGTTGAGAGTAACTCGTCTCTTGAACTCTATCGGCGGTTAATGATGGCTTTTATGAATTCACGCCGCCATGCGGCTTCCAGGTGATCATCCCCGCGCTCAGCAGAACCACAATGAATGCATCTTCTTCTTTTGGAAATAGCCAAGCTTCGGACCACACACAACTAGTGATTCAGCGAGTGAAGCATATTTAATGCCAATCAGCCCCCTCACTCAAGCCACACACAACGATCATCTCTACGACATAGCACCCCGCATCCCATGCCTGTTAACCGGTTCTCCCAACGCCAAGGGAACCGCGCATCCACGCCGACCACACACGATGCAAATCTTAGCTGTCCAGCTTCACCAGCACAATCCCTCAACCGACGCCCCCAACCCACGCACCGCCTTCCAGCCGTTCACGTCAATCACTCTGTGCTCAGCCGTCATCAGCGACTCAAGCTCACCCACCTCCATGTTCCGATGGGCCACCACAATCAAATCACACTCCGCCATCGCATCACCCGGATGGTGGATCATCACTTCCCCAATTTGCGGAAACTGCGCAAGAACCCCCAGCCGCTTCCCTCCCTCCTCATCCTTGCCATAAAGATTCGGGTCGAAAATTCTCACCGGGTGGCCACGCTGAATCAGGATCTCCGCAAGCCTAACCATCGGACTCCCCCGGAGATCGTCAGTTCCCTCCTTGAACGCCAATCCCAGAATCATCACCCCCTTCGACGTACTCCCCGTCACCAGACGGACCAGCGATTCCAGATGGGCCTCGTTCGTCGCCATGACGCTTTCCAACACAGGCAGATCAATCTCACATTGACGCGCATACGCCCTCAGCGCCGACACATCCTTGGGAAGACACGACCCCCCGAACGGCGCTCCTGGCCGCATGTAATACGGCGAAACGTTCAGCTTCGTGTCCGTCAGAAAATCCTCCATAAGCACCTGAGAATCAATCCCAATCCGCTTCCCAAGCCGCCCAATCTCATTCGCAAAACTCACCTTGAGCGCATGCCAGTAGTTGCACGCGTACTTTACAAGCTCCGCAGACTCCCACCGATGCCACGTCGCCCCTCCCATCAGTTCGTCGGCAAGGTCGTTCGGCGTTCCATCCTCCGATCCAAGGATCGTCAGCGCTGGATCACCGAAATCTCGGACCGCAGAACCCTCCCGGAGAAACTCAGGACAAAACACAATCTCTACAACGCCATCCCTCAGCAACTCCGAAAACCACCTCCCAGCAAGGCCACGAATCGTTCCCGGCAAAACCGTGGACCGGAACAACAGCAGATGACGCGACCCCTTCTCCGCCAGCGCCCCGCGGATCTGCTCGCACACCGCATTCACATACGAAAGGTCAAGACCGCCACATGCAAGCGACGGCGTCCCGACGCAAATGATCGACGCGTCCGTCCGCGCAACCGCCAGCGCAGGATCCGTCGTCGCAGACAACCGCCCACCCTCCACCGCATCCCGAAGCAGCTCCCCAAGTCCCGGCTCCACCACCGGCGCCATTCCCCTGGAGATATCAGCCACTTTCGAATCGTTCGCATCAACCCCAACCACCACGTGACCCGATTTCGCAAGGCACGCCGCAGTCACCGCTCCAACGTAACCGAGCCCGAAAATACTGATATTCATGTTGCTTTTACCAATGATGAAAAATGAACCATACCGCTTCTAACTTATTGAGGATGTTACACTCAAACTCATGAAGCTTGATTAATTATCGGCGAGTCTGATGCCGCACCAGACCATTGTCCAGCGGCGTTTCACCGTCCAGACGAACAAAGTATTCCGCAGATTTTGTGCAGGTATCTCACCCCAAAAAAGACTCTTCACACGGACAGCCTCCCCGCTCCACCGCCCCCATTCTCAGGGTGCCCCGCAGACTTCGCCCCCGCACCCCCGAACATCCGGCCACAGATGATCTCAGCTGCCGCCCGGTAAGAATGCTCGGCCGCAAACCGATCCCATTGCCCCTTCGGCAACTCCTTCATCGCCTGCCTCAATCCCGCCACAATCGCCTCCACCGAATCAGGCTCGATCACATGCCCAAGACCATACCCCCGCACAATGTCAAGCAGCGGAGAATCACCAGCCGAAACCACCACCGGAAGCTGATGCGGCATTGCCGCATAGAGCACCCCACTGGTCGATCGAAACGTCACAGAGTACGGCATCAGCAGGCAGTCAGCCATCCCAAAAATTCCGGATACCTCGTCGTCCGGAATGTAGCGAATCAACCACCGCACCCGCTCCCCAATCCCATACTCTCTCGCACGTGCCTCATACTCGCTAAACTGCGTCTGCCCGGGCGACCCCTCAGAACCCGCCACCAGCAGCATCGCCTCAGGAACCGAACGCAGCGCCTCCAGCGCAAGCATCAGGTTCTTGTTGTCCCTCAGATGCCCAAAAGCAAGAAAAACATAAGCCGCCTCCGGAATCCCCAGTCGCTCCCGCATCTCTCGCCGCGATTCCCGGGACACCGGAAACAGATACGGACCGTGCGGTATCTCAGTCGTCGTCAATCCTTCCATCGGACGCACCGTGTCCAGTACGATCATCTTGTGTACGAACGCCTCCGAAAGATACGAAAATCCCGCCGCAACCGACAGCCGATGCCAGCGAAGTGGCCCCACCACATGGTCGCGGACGGGATCCAGCACATTCGCCCCGAAAACCACCCCCCGCTTCCGCAGCATTCTGAAAATCCAAGCGTACAGTGGCGCAAGATACTCAATGTACGTCGCCAGCATGACATGGCGATGCCCCCCTTTGACAATGCATCGGTACAGCAACCACTGATTGCGCAGAATGCTGAACGCAAGCAACGCTCGACTCAGCAATCTCCCGTGCTGCCCGCTCCGTGGCGACCGGATCAACTTCCGGACAACATGAATGTTCGGGGGAATTGCATGCTCCTCAGGAAAGTCCGTCGGTGCCAGAAAGGTCACCTCGACACCCTGATTCGAGATCTCCGCAGCCTGCTCGATCGCATTCCTCGCAACGCCACCAATTGATGTAGAACAAAAGTATAGCATGCGACGCGCCGGAATGGCATCGGATTTTAAATCTCGGGTCACTGCTGCAAAACAATTAAATGATTCAAGCGCCTCTCCGCACGCTGGCCTTGACCGTTCCGTGCCCAGCCGAGTCCTCAAGAGTCTGCTTTTGTGAATTTTGATTCATTATTTCCCCTGCTACAATGTCGAAATTAAGCAATCCTGAATATTTTCTAATGACAAGCCCTATTTCCCAAAACGGCTGAATTTTCAAAAACCACCAGCTTCATCCCGGCCCGCACTAAAGCAGCCACGGCTCATGCCCAAGGCGGTACGTCAACCCGGCTTGGCGCTGGCCAATCACTTTCGCAGGATTCCCGGCCACTATGGCATACGGGGCCACATCCTTCGTCACCACCGAACCCGCACCAACCACCGCTCCCTCCCCAATCGTCACACCAGGCAGAATCATCGCCCGGAGTCCAATCCACACCCGATCGCCAATCACCACATCGCCACCACGATCCTCGAAAACCGGTGATTGCGGGTTGTGCCCCAGCGTCAGAATCGACGCTTCCGGCCCGATCGACACATCATTACCCGTCACGATCCGGTACTTTCGACCATCCAGCAGACACCCGAAATTGATTACATTCCGCTCGCCAAGCGAAACCTTGCGGGGATTCAGAAATCGGCACCCCATCTGCACCCCAGTGTCCTCACCCATCTTCCCAAGCGCAAACCCAAGATACAGCCGCCGGAGCTTCCGCGACGGCATCTTACCCACCCACCAGTTGTAGGCGTAGCTCAACACGGAGCCGGCGAATACTTTCAACTTCATAAGTGACTTCCAGTCTCCATCTTCCCACAGTCTGCACTCGCCGCAGACAGATTCACTCGAATTCCGAACTCCCGGGAATCCCCTCCCGTAACTTCAGACCATCCAAGTGCCTCATCTCTGTTCATCTTAATTCCAACTGCCGAAGGTTCTGATCGGACTCCCGATGCTCCCATCTTCGTTCACATCCGTATGCCCTGACGGACACCCCCATCCGTACCAGGTCCTATCAGACCATGTACCCCCGAAGATGCGCGCTCGCCACCTCTCATCTACAGATTCCGTTCGTCGTTTCACTTCCGCCTCAACCTCCAATCTCGTCCATCTCATCCCGCACACCACCGAGCCCTCACTCCTTCTGAAACACACCAACCTGGAGCGGAAGCAGACTCGGAAAACACCGGTACATCAGCCCTACCATCGTTCTGCGCAGCGCCTTGGATCGGTTGGGCGTCACCAGTGTGAACCGATGCGAAACCATCTTCAAACCCGCTACCGAGAACACCTCCACAAACTCAGCACGCGACCACTCCCTCCAATGCAGCCCTACAGACATCCCCGTATTCGGAGTCAGATTGCGCACCAGATCCTTGACCGGATTAATGTAACTCTTGCCTCTCATCATCAGCCAGCGGTTCTTGGCAGATGCTAGATTCGGCGTTGCGCAGTAAACCTTACCCCCTGGCACAAGCACTCTCGCAAACTCCCGGAGCAATGGGATCGGATTGAAATTCAAATGCTCCAGCACCTCGTTGAAGACAATCAGGTCAAAACTCTCATCCGGCACCGGCAGCTGACTGTGCGAAAGATTCGCCGGACAGACTGCTACTCCCTCAGCATCAAGAAACGCTCGCAGCGCCTTGTCCTCCAGAACGAAATGAATATCACTCGCGGTCACCTGATGACCAAGCCGCTGCAGCGCCACCGAGACCACGCCAGTGAAACTGCCGACTTCCAGAATCCGCAGCCCGTTACCAAGTACGGCGATATCCTCCACCGTCCTCCGGAACGTATGCCCCAGCTCATGATTGTACCATGCCGCATTTTCAAATGACAGGTTCAGGCTCGACGATTGGCTGATCGCATAATCAACCGCACTATCGACACTCGGCTTGGATTTGTTCTCGGAAGTATTCACGTTCGGTTGGGTTTCTTTAAGTTAGTGCGCTTGTCTGCTCCCTGAGGAGATTCTTCCGCAAGGTTGCTACAGAGTGAAAACGGGACACCTCTTCCGCTCCCGCTATCGCGAGATTCCTCAGCTTTTCGGCTTGTGACGCCGCCTCCCTGATAGCCTTGATGACCGCTTCCGCCGTCTCCTCGTCTATGCACACGCCGCATCCAGCCAGTTCTGCAATCTCGGCGGTCCACGTCCCTAATGTGTAGATCATCGGTATGCCCCGGCTCGCGGCCTCAATCGCCACTCGCGATACCCGGTGATGATAGCTGTTCCGGCGATACGGCAGTATCACAAAATCACTCTCCCGCAGCAGCGCCTCATAAGCGTCCCCGCCAAGCGACTCATTCACCAGGCGGACCCGCGGATCCTCCGCAAGCCGGGCATCTACACTCAGCAATCGCCCGTCCGGAAGCGCAAACGGCTCCGGCCACTGCATCACAAACTTCATCCGCTCACTCCCCGGCTCCTCAATCATGGCCGCAATCGCATCTTGCAGAAGATCGTTGCCCTTCTCATGACGTGCAAATCCAGGACATGTGATCGTGAGCACAGATGCAGAACCACGATCAGCCCCGTCAGTCTCCGGCGGAGCAGGCACCGGATGCGGAAACAACGACACTGGAAGTCCGCAGAACCTCTGCAGTTCCTCCTGCATCCCCTGCGTCTCCGCAGCCAATATCACCCGGCCGCTCCGCACCGCCCCCCGCATCAGCCAGAAGCTGAATCTCGCTAACGTGGTCGACGCGTTCAACGGAAACACCGTCGGACTCGCCGGCCCGGTATACCTTCCAAACCCCTGTACAAACAAAAGCAGAAATCGCGTCTCCGCCGGAATCGAACGATCCCTCGAAATGAGCGCAAATGCCAGCAGATGCTGCAGCCGCATCGTCAGCGCACATACCCAATCGTACCGGTCTTCCTTCGCTAACCAGCTCTTCAATTCCCGCAGAAACCGGAAGTTGTGCCGCAGACCTCCAATCCCCCCTTGGCTCCGCGGATCCAGCCAGCAGTTCCGGCTGAACCACGGCACACCCCCGATCCGGTTCAGCAGCTTCTCCGGCGCAAGTTGATGAACCAGCACTTCCACCTTGTCACCAGCGGCACGCAGGCCGTCCGCAATGCAGCCAATGTACGATGGCCAATGCCCTTTACCAGTCTGGAGAGCTTCTTCGGAGATTAGAATACGCATGATGTATTTCTCTGGAAGGAATCTGTTTCGGCTTATTTGAGCGCCTGAAGCGCAAGGGAAACCCGGAATTTCCAGTTCCCGCACAATTCCTTGTAGGGTGGCGCTCCGAAGAGCACCCTAACGGCATGGATCATCCGGCTCCAGCGGCTGCCATCCAGCGTCTTGACCGATGCCATGGCCGTCGCTTCCATCTCCCGGATCTTCTCCTTGCAGTGCTTCAGCACATCCTGGTCTATCATTCCAGCTCTCGCAGCTTCTTCTATATTCCTCTCGCTCTCGATCACCTCCGCAAGCTCTCCTAACCGTGTCTTTCGCAAACTGGCCGTCGTCGGCTTGTTCTGATACCCCATCGACAGCGACCCATGGGCAACTCGGTACAGCACATGCTTCTCGAAATCAATCTCCACCTCTCCCAGCAAACTCGCACGAAACGGTAGAACCGCATCCTCCCGCAGCAGTCCCGTCGGCAGCGATCCAAACCGGTCCCAGACTTCCCGATGGAACGCTTGGCACGCACCCAGTCCGGACGCCCCGAGAGTACGCAGAACATCCGCAAGCCTCAGAATCCCGGGCGGCGGATCAGGCAGACTTCGAAAGTCGGCCTTCTCCCCGATCGGTTCAAATCCAACGAAAACCGACCGGTTCCTCGGATTCGCTGAAACCAGTTGCATGCTCCTCGCGACCCTCCCCGGTAATGAAATGTCATCCCCGGCCGCCATCACAATCCACTCCCCGCGGGCCATCGGTATCACGTGATTAATGTGCCCTATCAACCCTCTGTTCACCGGGTTGCGGTTCAGAATCACAGTGTGCGGACCGGTGTACCCGGCAGCCATCTCTTCCATGATCCGGAATGTCCCATCCGCAGAGCCGTCATCGGACAAAATGATCTCCAGTGGCGAATACGTCTGGGAGAAGGCACCCTCGACAGCTTCTCTGATAAACTTTTCCTGGTTGTAAGAAAACAGGGCAAAGGTCACAAGGGGTTGCAGCTTACTCCCCGATTCGGTCGTGATAGAGGCGGTAGAACTCAGCGCGGTCATGCAGTGGTTTAGCTCAGTGTCGAAATCTAGAGATCGGGTTGCCTGGCTTCAGAGCGGATTTCCTGCAGCGACTTTGCAGTATCTCCTTGGGCGGATCCTCGGCGCGTTCTCAGCGAATGCAGATCCGTTTGACCCCCGGAATCTTGCATGCCTGCTTCACAATCCGGTGATTTTCACCGAGCCGTTGCGCAAACCCACGCAGGGAAAACAACGATGCATAAGCGGTCAGTATTCCTCCAGCAATCAGTGCGGCCACATCGCCCATCAGATGGCGGCAACCAAACGCGACAAGGACCATCAGCGCACTTGAACACAACAGTCGCAGTGTCGATCCCGACCACTCAAACCCTGTCAGATGCTTGCAGATCCGAAAGATGGCAAATGTATAAATCAGATACAGCACCGCATACGCCACCGCCGTTCCCACCAGCCCGAACCCGTAAAGCAACCCGACCGTCAGAATCAGCTGGCACGCGGCCGCTCCGGTCTCCGAAATCGCAAACCATCCCTTCGCCCCTTTCGCAATCATCGTGAATCCCATCGGCCACGAGACCACTTTCCCGAACACGCCTAGCACAAACCACGGCAGCAGATCCGCACCAGGCAGAAACTTCGCCGAGTAGAACACATTCATGATCCATGGCCCGAACGCCAGCGTCCCCATCAGCCCCGGAAGCGCCAGCAGAATGCCAATCTCCGTCTGCTCGTTCACAAGCCGATTGACCTGCTCATGATCATCCGAAACCGCCGTCAGCCTCGGAAAGAAATCGGAGCCCATCGCCCCGAGAATAAACCCCGCAAACATCCCGGAAATCCCCCACGCAGCCTGGTGAATCCCGTTCGACTCAAGTCCCAGCTCCCTCACAATCAGTGACCGCGTGATCAGCGCGACACCAGCCGCCGCCACCGCACTCCACATGAACGCCAACCCCTGCGTCAGCAGTCGCCTCGATTGACGCCACGTCTCGTGCACCGTCAGCGGCACGTCGTCGAGACTGATCTTCCTCGCAAACCACCACGAGAACCCGAGATTCGCAATCGCCGTCGCAATCACCACCGGAACAATCGCCCGCTCCCTCAGCCAGGCATACAGCCCCAGCGATATCACCGTCCCAGCAACCGTCCCAAGAATGCTCAGTCGCGCCAGATCACTGATTCGGCGCGTCCCTTGTATCAGCGCGCTCTGTCCCGCCGAAACCGCCGCAACCAGCAGTGACGCCCCTAGCAACGCAATCGCTCCCGCACGCTCTCCACTCCCAAATGCCCACTGACTCAGGGGAAACGCAAACGCCACCGAAAGGATCCACCCCAGAATTCCCGTCCCCCAGCTCGCACGCCGCAGGGTCTTCGCCGTCACGGACAGGCGCGCCACATCTCCCGACCCGTGCGCCTCCGCCACCTCCCGCACCCCGCTCGACGCAATTCCCAGCCCGGAAATCGTTCCCACCAGCCCAGTCACTGAAGCATAAAGCCCCACCAGACCAACCCCGGACGGCCCCAGCAGGATCGCCACCAGCTTCGTCCGCACCATCCCAATCAGATAATTGATCCCCTGCGCACCCCCAATGATCGACGATGATTTGAGAATCTGCCCGTACGAACTCGGTCGCTCCGCAGGCCGGGATGGTTCACCGGACTTTTCCGCACCTCCCGGACAAGGGTCCGCTCCGGCACTGCTGGATGTCGTATTCAGATTCTTCAGATGATAAGCCCGGTGAAGACCCGTTCCTTGATTAACCTACCCGCACACCGCTTCCCCACCCTTCCTTCACAGCCCCCCACCGGCACTCTGAAAATCCCCAATCGCATCACACACCGCATCCACTTCTTCCATCGCCGTGTGCGGCCCCATCGGCAGACTCAGCACCGTCGCCGCCCAGTCCTCCGCCGCAGGAAATGGTCCCCCGGCAACACAGGGCGACGCAGCATACGCACCGCTGCGGTGAGGAAGAATCGGATAGTGAATGATCGTCTGAATGCCCTTCTCCGCAAGGTACTGCTGCAGCGCATCACGCTTCGCATGTCGCACCGTGAAGAGATGCCACACCGGATCCGCCCACTCGGGAACCGCCTGCAGCCGCAATCCCTCCACGCTCCCTAGCCGCTCTCTGTACCGCTCCGCCAGCACCAGGCGTCGCGCATTCCACTCGTCCAGCTTCGCCAGCTTCACCCGCAGAAACGCCGCCTGAAGCTCATCCATCCTCGAATTGATCCCGGGCACATCATGGTAATACCGCTTCTCCGAACCGTAATTCCGGAACCGCTTCGCCTTCCTCGCCACCTCATCGTCATTCGTCGTAATCGCCCCGCCATCCGAAAATGCCCCGAGGTTCTTTCCAGGATAAAAACTGAACGCCGCACTGCTCCCAAGGTTCCCGCAGCGCTTCCCAAGGTACCGCGCCCCATGCGCCTGCGCTGAATCTTCAACCACACTCAGTCCATGCGCCGCCGCAAACTCATTGATCGGACCCATGTCCGCAGGCTGTCCATACAGATGCACCGGTATCACCGCCTTCGTTCGCGGCGTCAGCGCCCGCTCGAGCATCCTCGGATCCAGATTCGCAGTGTCCGCAGCCACATCCACCCCCACCGGCGTCGCCCCGCATTGCGTCACCGCAAGCCACGTCGCAATGAACGTATGCGCCGGCACCAGCACCTCGTCCCCTGGGCCAACCCCATGCGCCTCCAGCGCAATCCGGATCGCATCAAGTCCATTCCCGACCGAAATGCAATGCTTCGCTCCTGTATGCGCCGCAAATTCACTCTCAAACGCCTCAGTCTCCGCTCCCAGCAGATACCAGCCGGATTCCATCACGCGCCGGTACGCCGCATCCATTTCTTCCCGCAGTTCGAGATAGGTCGGCTTGAGTGCTAGTATCGGTATGGGCATTGTCAGCAGGTTGCTTCATGTTGCATTTCACGGGAGCACGACATCCTTCAGGAAATCATCGTAGTTCCGGTAATAGTCAGACTCATCGTAATGATTGGATGCCAGTACAAGGCACACCGCTCCCGACGAAAAATTATTCATCTCCCGCCAGATCATCGGACACACGTACAATCCGTAGTATGACCGCGCAAGATGGAATCGCTTCTTGCCCCGCCCGTCATCCAGCACGATGTCAAAACTCCCGGATATCGCGATAATCAACTGATACAGATCTCGGTGCGCATGGCCCCCTCGCTCGGCCCCGCCAGGGACATCATACAGATAATACGCACGCTTGATGTCGAAAGGGATATGCCGCCCACCCTCAATGAACGTCAGATTCCCCCGCGGATCCGTGATCTTCGGCAAATCTACTAAACGGCAGGAATCTATGCAGAATGGCTCCATGATGGCGATTTGAATGGAATTTCACAGGGCCCGTACAAACCTCGCAGGGGAACCGAACCACAGTTCCCCAGCCGGAACATCCCGAGTCACCACACTCCCGGCTCCCACCATCGCCTTCTCCCCAATCGTCACACCCGGCAGAATCGTCGCGTTGGCCCCGATCGATGCCCCTTTACGCACCACCGTTTCCGCAAACCTCTCCGGCATCTGCCGGGATCGCGGAAATGGATCATTCGTAAATGTCACATTCGGCCCAATAAACACATCATCCTCAATTCGCAGCCCATCCCACACCTGAACCCCGCATTTCACCGTCACTCGGTCCCCGATCACCACGTCGTTCTCAATCAGGACATTCGAACAGATATTGCAATCCGCTCCAATCCTCGCCCCCGGCAGCACCACACAAAACTGCCAGATCCGCGTGCCTTCACCAATGTGCCGGGATTGTACGTCAGAAAGCGGATGGATCATGTTGCTTGGTCAGTTGTATCGCACACTTCGTCTGCCTCTGAAGAAACACCCGTACGCCCCCCGCCGCAACCGCCAAGACTATTCAAACATCTCTCCCTCCCGCTCCCACCTCGCCTCACCATCAGGACTTGGTCAGATCACGCAGGTAATCAGCATACGTTGTCTTCCCGAGCACCTTGATCGACTCCTTCATCTGCTCTGGGCTGATCCAGCCATTGCGATACGAAATCTCCTCAAGACACGCCACCTTGAACCCCTGATGATGCTCAATCGTGTGCACAAACTGCGACGCCTCCAGCAGCGACTCGTGGGTTCCCGTGTCCAGCCACGTGTGCCCGCGCCCGAGTATCTCCACATGCAGGTCTCCCCGCTCCAGATACGCCCGGTTGATGCACGTGATCTCAAGCTCGCCACGCGGTGAGGGCTTCACCTCCTTGGCAATCCCAACCACATCACGATCGTAAAAATACAGCCCCGTCACCGCAAAGTTCGACTTGGGACTCACCGGCTTCTCCTCAATCGAAACCGCACGCCCGGACGCATTGAACTCCACAACCCCGAACCGCTGCGGATCCCTCACTTCGTACCCGAACACCGTCGCTCCATTCGGGCGTTCCGCCGCATTCTTCAGCTTCGAGGAAAACCCGTGCCCGTAGAAAATGTTGTCGCCAAGCACAAGGGCACACCGGTCTCCGGCAATGAACTCCTCGCCAATCAGAAATGCCTGCGCCAACCCTTCAGGCCTCGGTTGCTCCGCATACTCAAGCGACACCCCGAACCGCGTACCATCACCAAGCAGCCTCCGGTACAACGGTAGATCCTCCGGCGTCGAGATCACCAGAATCTCCCGGATCCCCGCAAGCATCAGCACCGATAATGGATAGTATATCATCGGCTTGTCGTAAACCGGCAGCAGTTGCTTGCTCACCGCCATGGTGCACGGATAAAGCCTCGTTCCGGACCCGCCGGCAAGAATCAGACCTTTCATATATCGTTTGGAATTGAAACTTTGTCGTTCTCTCGGGTTGTCACTCTCCTCAAACCACCTGCCGCTGTTCCCTGACGCACTGCCCACTCGCATCATCCCCACCCCACCTTGGCCCGCCCCGCACCGCCCAGCGACCGCTCAACGGCTCCGTCCCAACCGCTCGAGTCGGTACTCACCACTCAGAATCTCCTGCCACCACGCTTCGTGATCAAGGTACCACTGCACCGTCTTCCGGAATCCGGATTGATGATCCTGCTTCGGCGTCCACCCGAGCTCATCACGGATCTTCGAGGCGTCGATCGCATACCGTAAGTCATGTCCAGGCCGGTCTTTCACAAACACAATCTGCTCGCTGTACGACCCGCCGTCACCGCGCGGTCTCATATCATCAAGTAATGAGCACAGCAGGCGCACCAAATCAATGTTTCTCATCTCATTGTTACCCCCGATGTTGTAGGTCTGGCCAACCCGCCCGCGCTCCACTACCGTGATCAGCGCCTCGGCATGATCCTCTACATACAGCCAGTCACGCACATTCTCACCGGCTCCATACACAGGAATCGGCTCTCCTCTAAATGCCTTCAGGATCACCACCGGAATCAGTTTCTCCGGAAACTGAAACGGTCCGTAATTGTTCGAGCAGTTGGTCACAAGAACCGGTAGCCCATACGTGTCCAGCCACGCCCGGGCAAAGTGATCGGACGCCGCCTTGCTCGCAGAATACGGACTATGCGGCGAATATGGCGTCGTCTCCGTAAACGCCCCTGTCTCGCCAAGCGACCCGTAAACCTCATCCGTCGACACATGCAGAAACCGGAAGCCCGGCAAGGTATCCCCGCATGCCGCTAGATACCCACGCGCTGTCTCCAGCAGCGTCACCGTCCCGACCACATTCGTCTGCACAAACTCCATCGGCCCGTCAATCGAGCGGTCCACATGAGACTCCGCAGCAAGATGCATCACCACTTCCGGCCGGAACCTCGCAAACGCCTCCTTCATCGCCACCGGATCGCAGATGTCAGCCTGCAGAAACTCATAGTTCGCCTGCCCTTCAAGGTCATGCACAGACCCACGGTTTCCAGCATACGTAAGCTTGTCGACGTTAAGCACTTCGTGACCCCGGGAGACCAGTGAACGCACAAGATTCGATCCGATGAAGCCGGCACCGCCGCTGACTAGGATTTTCATAATAGATACGCAGTAAAACTTGTTTGCTGATACTCAAGGAAACACGCGAAACCGTTTCTCCTCACAGAACTTCAAGCGCACTATCATTGTTCCGGACCCACTCATGCGTGTCGGCCACAATATCACGGACCGTACGGCGGGGCCGCCACTCGGTTCGGCCAAAAAGCATCGCGCAGTCCGCCATGAAAATCCGCAGGTCGTTCGGACGGGTCTCCGCCACGCTCCCTATCTCGACAGTGTTTCCCGTGACCTCCTGACAAAGACCAGTCAGCTCCAGCAGGGACGCAGAACAATCCAGCCCGCCCGCCACATTGCCAAGCCACCCCTCCCACAACCCGAAGTCCCGCACCTGCTCGACAATCAGATCACAGAGATCATGCACATGAAGCATATCCCGAACCTGCTTGCCCGTGCCGCCATAACCAATATACCCCAGCCGGCGACGGTAATGGTGCGCCATCACCCACAAGGCCACCACCCCTTGATCCACCTTCCCGAACTGCCACGGCCCCGCAATCACCCCGCACCGGTTCACCACCACCTTCATCCCGAAGGCCGCCCGGTATTCCTCAATCAGTTGCTCCGCCGCAAGCTTCGTAAACCCATACAGCGATCGCGCCCCGCCAAGCGACAACTCCTCCCGGACCCCTCGCGATGAAAGCCCCGGCGTCCCCTCATCCGCCCACCTGAATCGCGTGGCTTCCTCATGCCACCCGTGCGCCTCCAGCCGTCCAATCGGATAGATGCGGCTCGTCGACAGAAAAATCATGCCCGCCCCATGCCGCCGGCACGCCTCAAGACAGTGATACGCACCGTTGAGATTCGTGTGCATCAGGTAATCCGGTGACCCCTCGCTGCCAGCCAGCACCGAAGGCTCCGCAGAACATTCCACCATCAGATCAAACGGCACCTCGGGAAACGTCCCCGGATCCCTCACATCCCCCATGTGAAACACCACCCCGGCAGCCTCAAGCCGCGGCAGATTCAGCCGCGACCCGTTCCGGTAAAGATTGTCCATCGCCGTGATCGCCGCATCAGGAAATGCCGCTCGCAGCGCAAGACAAAGGTTGGAACCGACAAAACCGGCCCCGCCTGTAATCAGGAAATGCATGAGTATGAAATGGTTTCGTGCCTGAATCTGAAATGAACTAACACCATCGCCTCGCCTCCTGCCCGGATGCATCACCCCGCCTTCACCCGGCCCGTCCAGCCCGGCAGCACACCCGATCCACCCTCCTCAGTGCTGCTTCGCTCGCGAAGCCTCCACAATCTGCCGAATCGTCTCCTCAAGGGAAACCGTAATGTCCCACCCGGGATACTGCGCCCGCATCTTGCTCAGATTCGAAATATAACAGATATGGTCTCCTTTACGGTTCTCATCCACATACTCGAACACCTGCTCCCGACCCGTAAACTTTTCCGCAATCTTGAACGCCTCCCAGATCGAACACGAATTCGCCCGCCCACCACCAATATTGTACACCTCCGCAACCCTCGGCGCCTTGATGAACTCATCAATGAAACGCGCAACATCATACGAGTGAATGTTGTCCCTCACCTGCTTGCCCTTGTACCCGAATACCTTGTACTCCCGGCCTTCCAGATTGCACTTCACAAGGTAGGATAGAAACCCGTGCAGTTCAACGCCCGAATGATTCGGGCCAGTCAGACAACCACCCCGCAGACAGCAAGTCGGTATCCCGAAATACCGGCCGTATTCCTGCACCATCACGTCCGCCGCCACCTTCGATGCCCCAAATAGCGAATGCTTCGACTGGTCGATCGGAAAATTCTCATCAATCCCGTCTGCATATGCCGGATCCCCATAGTCCCACCGCGTCTCCAGCTCACTCAGCGCAATCGTGTTCGGACGGTCACCATACACCTTGTTCGTCGACATGTGGACGAACGGAGACTCCGGACACGCCTGCCTCGTCGCCTCCAGAAGATTCAGCGTCCCTCCCGCATTCGTATCAAAATCATCAAACGGAATCGCCGCCGCTCGGTCATGCGATGGCTGCGCCGCAGTATGCACAATCGCCGCAGGCTTGATCTCCTTCAGCAAATCCAGCACCCCCTGCCGATCCCGAATGTCCAGCTCGTGGTGCTTGAACTGTCCCCCTAGACTCTCCGCAAGCCGCCCCTGATTCCACCGCGTATCCCCCTGCGGCCCGAAAAATACCGCCCGCTGATTGTTGTCCACCCCGTGGATCTCCCAACCGAGAGCGGCAAAATGGACGCAGACTTCAGAACCAATAAGACCGGACGAACCGGTGACCAGAATCTTTTTCATAGTTGCTTGCGGACGTGATTCAGAGAATTTGAGTCAAGTTGAATTGAACAGCCTCGCCTGCCAGGCCCCTCCTCAAAATCCCAAGCGCCCGGCGGTAGCGACGAAACACTTGGTTCTGCAGGGCCCTTCGCATCATGCGTACCATTTTTGCAACGAAGTATGCCTCCATGCAACTTTAGTCACCCATCGCTTCATCGTAGCTCAATGCTCCACTCCTAAAATCCTCTCCTCATCATCGCTACGCTTCCAATGCTCCAGCTTGCCAATCATCCCCGCTGCACGCCGCGAGCCCGCTCCACCACTCCGTCGCTGAGAAAAACCGAAGATCTCGCATTCAATCAAACTACCGTCCATGGCCGATTCCGCGTTGGGAAAGCCTGCAGATTCTTCTCTGATGTTACTGGGCAAAAGTAATGGGCTCGCAAGTGATTTCGTGATGCCCTTCAACCAGACACGCCGACAGCGACACCCGATCCCAAACGCCACACCATCGCCCATACCCCCGAGAAAGCAGGAGGTGTGCAAATCGCATTGCCGAAATCTGGTTTGCTGCCGGAACTCATGTTTCGTAACATCTTGAGCGTGGATGGTTTGCGTTTTCCATGCAAGCCATTAAAACACATTCATATGCTTTTCCGCCGCTGCCGCCCGTCCCTCGCCTCCCACGGCCGCTCGGTTCCCCCCCCAAAAAGAACCTCCTGCCCGAGGTTGCCCAGCGGTGACGCCATGAATGTCGCCAAGCCTCCCCGTCGATCACCTCACTTCCCGAGCCAGACACCCCCCATCCGACAGTTCATTCACCCAACTCCGCTCCAGCCTCACCCCTCTCCACGACAAACCGCGTCATTGCCGTACATTCGGTAAAGCTGAAGCATTTCGCCGGACACATCCGTCGTGTTCCTCACCGCCAGGCTCCGTGAGCACGCACCCCTTTCCTCCTCGGTCATCGCAACCTTGCACGCCGCCTCCCGTTGCAGCTCCCGTCCCCACATCTCGGACGTGTTCGGGTGAACCACTCGACCATGACTCCGTAGCAGGCTGATCTGCCCAAGGCGCTCGCTGCCCAGCACCCTCGCACCCGCTGCCAATCCTTCAAACAAGGTCAGCGGCCCCGTTTCCAGCGACGTCGACGGTATCGCAATGACGTCGCACCTCAAGTACTCCCGGACCACCCCAGCCTGATCCGTCTTCGCTATCAGGGAGATCCTCGGATCCTTCTCCGCCAGACCAGCCAATCGCCTCGTATACCCGTCCACCACCCCCTCCCACCCCACCACACGCAACCGCAACGTCGGATCCTCAATCTTCGAAAAACCCTCCATCAGCAGGTGCACGCCCTTCACCTCAGTCACCCGCCCCACATATCCAACACACAGAATCCCGGATTCCCGCCTCGCAGCCCCTGCCGCCTCGAGATTCTCCAGAAACCCCACCGACAATCCCTGCGGCGCATGCACAATCGTCTCCACCTTCGCTCCGTTCCGCTCAAGCACCCCGACACTCCACTCCGCACACGCCACCGTGAACTCACACGATTCCAGAAACTCCCGAAGCGCCGCTCGATACCGCCGGTTATCCTGAAAAAATGCCGTCCGGCGACGCAGCGCCGTCGCCCCCATGCCCATCGCAGCCCACCCCGCGGCACTCGACACCGCCGTCGCAGCAGATGCCAGCAACTTCGACCCGCCCAGCCGCGCATGAGACTGGCACACCGAGCACCTCCACGCCCGAACCTCGCCATCACACGGGTTCTCCCCAAACAGAAGACCTGTCTCCCGCCGGCAAGTCCATGCCGGACTGTGATACGTGAACGCACACTTTATCCCCATCTCCTGCGCCACCTTCGCCGTGAACGCCTCACTCAGTCCAAACGTGTGGAAATGCAGCCAATCCGGCCGCTCGGCAGTCAGCACCCTCTCCACAAGCGACCGGAATCCCGTCACCGGCGCATCCACCCGCATCGGCGGTGCCGCCAGCGGCAGCACCCGGATCCCATCACTCTCCAGTTCATCCGCCTCCACCTCGTTCGTCAGCCACAACACCGCCCCAACCACCCCGGAAGCCGCCAACCCGCGCACCAGATCCACAATGAACCGCTCCGTCCCCCATGCAGAGACGGCGTGACAGTATTCTGTAACGTGCAGAACTTTCAAATAAGCTCCCTCATCAGGTCAGTTTCGCGGCCACCGCAACGCCTGCAATGCCCTGCCCAGCGTCCGCCGCAACTCCAGATCGCGCACATCCCCCACAATTCCCCCTGCCTCCGCCTCCCCCCCACGAACCCGCCCCATGCCCCACCTCAACAGATCCTTGAATCCAATCGCCCACGACAGCCCCGTCCGCGCCTTCCAGTCATACAGCTTTCGCGTCGCCGCCTCTCCCCGACCAATCCCCTCATAAAGCCTCAACAGATACTCCTTCCGCATCCGTGACGCCGGCAGCAGATGCTCGATCACCATCGTCGGCTCATACCAGCACTCCCAACCCTGCTGCCTCACCAGCAGACAGATCGCCAAATCACCCCCACTGATCAGATTCGAACCCTTCCGATCCGTCACCAGCGCAGGCAGCGCAGGATCACCATAAACCTCCCGCAGCACCGACGTCCGCACACACATCCCCGCCCCAACAACTCCCCCAACCGCGTCAGTGATTCGAATCCGCTCATCCCCCCGATCGCAAATCGCCAGCGCATACTGCGCCACCGCGTCCGCCAGCGCCGTCGGCTCCACTTCCCACCGCGGCAACACCTTGCCCCCGATCACCCCTGCCCGAGGATTGTCACGGAACGCCCCCACCGCCATCTCCACCCAGTCCGCCGCAGGCACCGTATCATCATCCAGAAACAACAACGCCTCCCCTCGCGCCTCCGCCGCCGCCCGCGCCCGCGCAAAAGACAACCCGGGCTTCGCCTCGAAAACCACCCTCCCCGTTCCAGGCAGCAGCTCCGCCATCAGACCAGCCACAAACTCCTGCGTGCCATCCGTGCTCGCGTTGTCGATCACCACCAACTCCCACTCCCCTTCCGGCAGGCTCTGTACAGAAAGCGCTCGCACCACCGCACCGATCCTGTTGCGACCGTTGAATGTACACACCGCAACCGTCGCCCTGCATGGATGAACCGGAGTATTCATTTCGCTATTCAGTACTTCGCTCGGTACAACAGATACTTAACGACCTCGTTCTGAAAAGAGATCAACCCGGTTTCGCTCGTCCACCAGCGCTCAACATCCATGTGCTTGGGATCCGTCCGCACCACCGTCACACGCGCCCCAGGAACCGTCTTCTCAAACAACCAGTGCGTTCGCCGTGTCGGAAAGGGATCGGTCGGAATCAGCAACCGCACCGGCCCAACCACTCCACTCCCCTCCACCCATTCCCGCACCGCCAGCGCTTCATGCCGCGTGCTGCTCACATCCCGGCCAATACTCACCACCGCCTCGTCAGGAACGCCCTCCGCCTTCAGAACCCCTCGGATCACCGCCGTCGTCGAGGGGCGCAACCCCAACGCTTCGGTCGGATTCAACTCCACTTCAGGTACAAGGACCACAGGAGCCAGCCCCGCCTTCCACAACCGGGCCGCCGCAAACGGCCGACAGTCCTCAGCACCACCCAGCACCACGATCGCATCAGCCGCCTCCGCTGCCTCGTCCACGATCCAAAGCCGCGCCGCACCCTGAAGGATCGGCACCCGGAAGGCGACCAGCAGCAGACACACCGCCACCAATCGCATCACCATCCGCATCCACCCCA
The DNA here is from genome assembly GCA_027483175.1 of Verrucomicrobiaceae bacterium. Lineage (GTDB taxonomy): Bacteria > Verrucomicrobiota > Verrucomicrobiia > Verrucomicrobiales > V1-33 > V1-33. The sequence goes on from JAIXVE010000121.1 coordinate 20,217, forward strand.
CGCCCATACCATTTTCTGAAATTCTCCTGCCGCTCAAAAGGTCATCCGCCAACCATTCAATCTTCTCTCAATTCACCCGGTACTCTCTCAGGGCTCAGGCTCTTCCCAATCAGTCGCTCCCTTCACCCCACCCAATCCCAGCCTTCACCTCTCAATGCTGCCGCCCTTGGCCGATCCCGTTTCCGGCAAGCCTCCCGCCACCTCATCTCCTCGTTCTCCATGTCTGCTCCCGACCAGATCCATCGTTTTAGCAATGATGGCAAGCTGCCATCCCCACTCGATCCAATCCGGTCCCTCCTCTTCTTATCTGGTCACCCTCAGTGCGCAAGACCGTTGTGCCCGCTGCACTAGGACAATCCCTTACCGCGCTGCCCACCGCCCCAAGCATCGTCCCCTCCTCCCTACCCCTCCTTCTACCGTCCTCCCCGGCCGAACAACATCACATAACCCGTCTTCACCACCGTCACAAAATCAAGCAGCAGCGAACAGTTGCGAATGTAAAACAGATCGTATGACAGCTTCGCCCGGGCATCGTTCACGTCCTGTCCATACGGGTAATTCACCTGCGCCCATCCCGTCAATCCCGGCCGAACCAGATGCCGCAGATCATAAAACGGAATCAGTTGCGAGTACTCATCTGCACACCGGATCCACTCAGGCCTCGGACCAATCAGACTCATGTCCCCGCACAGAATATTCCACAATTGCGGCAGCTCATCGAGCCGGAACTTCCTCAGAAACGCCCCACCCCGGATGATACGCTTGTCATTGCTCTCCGTCGTCCCCCCTTGATTCCCCATCGTCATCGTCCGGAACTTCACCAGATTAAATGTCCTCCCGTACCGTCCACGGCGATGCTGAAAGAAAAGCACCGGACCAGGCGAACTGCTGCGCACAAACAACGCAATCATCACCATCAGCGGAAAAGTCGCCAGCCCTAGCACCAGCACCGACACCAGATCAAACGCCCGCTTCAGCGTCTGATGCACCGATTGCGACCCCATCCGGAAACTACCCTGAAAAATCCAGTCCGGGGTCAGTGAATCAAGGCTCACCTTCTTAAGGTGATTCTCGAAAAAACCCTCCCACGTATACACCGGTGCCCATCCCAGATGCATCCCCACTAGCGACGTAAAGTGATCACTCGAAAGCTTCGTCAGCCCAGGTCCCAGCACCACCGCCGAAATCCGGCCTGCATGCGGGGCAATTGCTTCTGCCGCAAGCTCAGGCGTCGCAAACCGCTCCGGTCCGAAACACTTCGAACGCCCATGCCAATCCTGCTGGTGCAACTCAGCCCGCAATCGCCCAAGGTCCGCCTCACTCCCAACCACCGCAATCACCGGCGTCCCTCGCCGACGCCGCTCATGCGCCGCAAGCGATCGCCGGAAAATCAGCGTCGGTATGAAATACAGAAACGGCCACGTCAGCATCAACCCGCGACTCGGCTGCGTCGCCGACCCATATGTCAGCAGTAACCCAACGGCCGCCGTAGAAATCACCGCCGCCGCCGCCTGCCCAAGAAAATGCTCCACCGCAAACCGCAGCGACATGAAATCCTCCCGCTGCCGATACGCTCCCGCCAATCCAGAACACAACATCGAAACCACCACCGGAACAATCATCGTCAACGGCACCACCCGACTCGATCCCCAGAGATCCGCCGCCGTACAGAAAATCGTCACCGCAAACACCACATCCGCCACCACCAGCACAAACGCCCGCCAGCTGTCACGCCTCCCCCCATCCCGCACAAACGTCTCAGGAATAACCGCACGGTCCACACCGACAGGCGCATTCTCCACTTCAGAGGGTCCAAATGGCTCAGATGTCGTTTCCAAGGGGGCAACTCGGGTTAAAAATCAATGCAACTCTGTCTCGCGCATACCACCTGCCGCGCCAGTCATTGATTGTATGCACTTTCCGTGACATCCGCCAACGAAATCTCACCCCTTTGACGGAAGTACGGAAGACTCCACCAGCATCTCCACTCAAACGATCCCCTCCCCCCAGCACCCAGCACTCACGCCTTCTTCGTCTTCATGTACGGATCGTAACGGTAGTTGTAGTAGTAGCCGTACACCCCTGCCCGCTGCCGGTTCAGAATCACTCCAACCGTATTCCCATTCGCTCGCTTCAGGCTCTCAATCGCCCGCTGCACCGACCGCCGATGCGTACTGCCGGAATGAACCACCAGACACACCGCATGCGCAAACGGTGCCATCACCAGCGCGTCCGCCACCGAATTCACCGGCGGCGTATCAATGATAATCCGGTCATACATCAGCGAGGCCCGGGCCAGCAGATCCACAAATGACTGCTGCGCCAGCAAGTCCGCAGGCTGCGGAGACCGCCCCCCCGCCAGCAGCACCGTCAGATTCTCAACCGACGTCGCATGACAAACCTCCGTAAGTGGCGCAAGCCCACTCAGGTATTCCGAAAGACCAGCAAATTTCGGCACCTTGCCAGATTCCGTCACCGCCGCCGCCGCCGCCACCGCTTCCGCCGTCGGCCGCAACTCGGTCGAAAACAGCGTCTGCTGCGCCGGGCGCCTCAGGTCCGCATCAATCAGCAGGGTCTTCAACCCACGCTGCGCAAATGCCACCGACAGATTCCCGGACGTACGACTCTTCCCCTCGCCAGGCACCGCCGACGTCACCAGAAAAATACGACGCTTCGATTCATCTCCCAACAGACTCAATGTCGCCCGCAGCGTGCGGAACGCCTCCGCCTGAATGCTCTGCCGCTCGGACACCATCGGCAATCCACCCAGTTTTCGCTTCTCCAGCGAATCATCCGGAATCGTCGACAGCACCGGCACCCCCAACTCATTCTCAACATGCTCCACTGACTGATAAGTCTGATCCATCCGATCAATCAGGAAAATCAGCCCTAAGCCCAACAGCACCCCGCCAATCGCCGCACGCAGCAGCAACGCCGGAGTACTCACCCGATCAGGAACCGACGGAACCATCGCCGCGGCCGCCAGATACACCGGCACCCGGTCCGCTCGCTTCTCCTTCATCCCGATGTCCGCAATCCGCCCAGTGATATCGTCGTACCGCTTCTGCAGGGTCTCCGCCTTCTGCTTCAATTCCTGATAGGGTATCAGAATCGAATTCAGACTCGAACTCTCAAGGCTCATCGCCGCAACGGCCTCCTCAAGATTCTTCACCGTCGATGCAGTCTGCGCTACTCGGTCCTCAAGCAGCGGCGCAGCATCCCCCAGCAGCTTCCTCAACGCCTCTCGGGAAATCTCGATGTTCTCCTTCGCCCGAATGTACTTCGGGTGCAGCTCAAGATACCGCCGCTTCAGCGCCTCAAATTCCTGCTCACGAGTCGAAAGCGTCTCCCTCGCCGTCGCAATCGACGGAATCGTCGCCAGGGACGAAATCTTCAGCAGAGAATCATAATCATCACGCGGAATCGCTCGCGCCCGCTCCATGTCCGCCACCAGACTCGCATGCATCGCCTTCGCATCCAGCAGCCTCGCCCCAAGTTCCGTGGCCCGCTCCACCGTGCTGTCCTTCGACTCATCAAGGGGCAGATTCTTGTGCTTCACCCTGAATTCCGCCACATCCTTCTGCGCCTTCGTCAACTCCTCGTCAATCCGTTTGGCCTGCTCCTTCAAATACTCCGTCGCCTCACCGCTGATCGTGCTGCGGTTCAACGTCGCCAGCGCAAGATACTGCTCCACCACCGAATTCGCCAGCTTCGCCGCACGCGCCGGATCCACATCGGTCGCCACCACATCAATCAATCGGGTGCTCTTCCGCCACACCGCGTTCACCTTCGTCCCCAGAAGCTTCACAATCGCAGAATCCGCCATCCCAGTCCGCCTCAACTCCTCGTACAAATCCGAATTCTTCGAAGCCCCTAGCAGCACCGCGTCCGCCTTCAGCGACTCCGCCACCGTCAGAATGTAGTCCATCCCCCCAGGATTCTCCGACTTCACCGACTCAACCTTCACAATCCGTTCCTCCTGCTGCGCCACCTCCACCACAGCCTTCGTCGTATACACCGGCAACTGCCGCTGCGCCCACGAAAACGACCCCAGCATGGCCACAATCACGCAAAGGAGAATGAGCCACCAGAAACGGAAGAGCAGCAGACTTAGGCGGTGCTTGTCAAACATGGGCTGGCGCAGAAAGGGTCAAATCAGACGAAAATCGGGTGAATGCAGCGGAGTGCGTCAAATCAAAAGCCCCGCTCACGGCAATCCACCGTGTCGCCCGGCAGCAACCGGAACTTCAGCGCCTCGGTCCGGTTCGAGGCATCAATCTTAACCTTCGATCCATTCGCACGCGTCACCTCCACCTTCTGGCTCGCCATTCGCGTGAATCCCCCGGCAAGGCCAATCGCATCCAGCAGGGTCAGGCTCCCGGATTCAGGAAAATAATACGCATTCGGCTTCGCCACTTGCCCCATCAGATTGAATCGCTCCCGCTTCTTCTCCGTCACCGTCACCGTCACCGCCGGCTTCACCAGATAACCCTTCCGGTAGGCCGCCTCAATCGCCGCCGCCGCTTCCTTCGCCGCAAGACCACTCAACGTCACGTCCCCAATCAGCGGCAGATTCGCCCGGCCATTCTCCGACAGGCGCACCTTGGCATCCAGATCAGCCTCCTCAAACACCTGCACCACAATGGCATCTCCAGGATTCAACCGATACTCCTGCACCTGAGGGGTCCGGGAACCACCATCAGCGCTCTCTTGCGCGCCCGCAGGAGCTGCAGCTTCCGCCACCGCCAAGCCAACAGCAAGGATCCATCGTCTTACGTCCGTCATGAGAATTGTTTAAGGCAGACCCGCGAAAAAGAAAGCAGAAATTGGCCAATCACCCAGGATCCCCTCCCCTGACGCCAGCAATCCGCTCCCGCCAGTCCGCCTCGCACACGCCGCCTCCCTCAGCCTCACGGCTTCACGGCCGGCACGGGCTGCGACAGCTTCCGGTGCTCCTCCGCAAGCTCCGGCAGATTCAGACCCGTGTACGCTTCGGCCAGCGCCTCATGCGCACTCGGCGCTAGCTGCCCGAGCCCGGGCAGCGCTCGCGTCAAATCCGTCACCGCCTCCTGATAATGCTTCATCTTCAGGTGAATCCGCCCACGGGTGTCCAGCGCCGCAGCCATACTCGGATACCGACTCAGCAACTGGTTCATGATCCCAAGAGCCCTCGGATAGTCAGGTTTCGCCCCAACCACCAGTACCATCGCAAAGTTGTTCGCTATCTGCGGCAGCTCCGGCGACTCCCGGAACGCCAGATCAAAGTACGTATTCGCCTCGTCTTCCTTGTTCTGCCCCAGCGCAGCCGACCCAAGCACAAAATGCAGCATCCCGTTCCCTCCCCCGGCGGCCGCCATCGTCCGGACCGCATTGTTCGCCTCCGTGCCCGCCTCGCCGCTCAGCTCAGCAAGCCGAACCAGTTCCGTAAGAAGGGTCTCGTTCTGATTGTCAAAGGTAAGCCCCACACTAACAAGCTTCAGCAGATCGCCGGGCGTCGTTTCCGCCTTCCCCTTCAGCGACAGCACCCAGGCTCCATACACCGCACCCAGCGCCTTCGTATAACCAGGCTCTCCACTCTTCTTGAATCCCGTCAGAAACGTCGCCGCCGCTTTCTCGAAATTCTCCGCCAGCAGATACGTCCGGGCCAGACCCATCCGCATCGCCGGATCTTCAATCGCCGCCGTATCCAGCTTCTGCTGGAAAAACTGCTGCGCCCGCCCGTTCCACTGCCGCATCCCCTCCGGATCATTCGTGCCCTGGCTCACCAGCGCCAGCAGCAGATAGCTTTCCCCTCGGGTCTCCGCAGCTTTCAACAGGTGGCGTTTCGCCTTGTCCCATTCCTGCCGGCTCAGATACAGCTCACCAAGAATCTGATGCGCCTCCGCCATATCAGGAGAATCCGTCGCCGCGCGCAGCAGATGCCGCTCCACCTTCGCCATCACCTCAGGCGTCTTCTCCTTCGCCGTCATCCACGTGTTCTTCGCCACGTACAGGTGGGCCGGTGGATAAGACAGCGGGGTCTCGACATCATCAAACGGAGCCACCTTGCTGATCAGATGCCTCGCATCCTCCGGCCGGTTCAGGAACATCAGGCAGATCGCCAGATCAAACAAATGCTCCGGATATCGCGCCGCAAAATACGAGTCATTCCGGCAGATCTCCAGCACCCGCTCACACGCAATCCGCGCCGTCTGGTAATCCCCGCGCGTCATCGACGTCTTCTTGATAGACGCATACCGGTCATGAACCGTCACGTTGCTCCACTCCGTCCGGTAAACGTACACCGCCAGCATCGCCAGCAGACTCACAAGCGCAGGAATCCCCCATAGCAGCCAGGGAACATACCGTGTCTTCCACCAATCGGACCACCGCTGACTCGATTTCTCTTTCCTCATTTGGTTTTCGCAAGCTGAGTTTTTACCTGCGCGGCCAACTCCGCAGAAATGCTTTCATACAGTTCCCGGATCGCATACCGATCCGCTTCCATCAGTGGCGCCAGCCCCGACCAGCAGACCTGACTCCGGAACTGCAGCTCTCCGGCATCCGGCAGCACCGCCGCTGATGACTTCTTGAAAATCCGATCCCAGAAGGTCACCCCGCGGGCGTCTCCGGTATTCAGCGTTGATTCCGACCATCGTCCGTCGCTGAAACAGTTCGTATACCACACCTCCGTCCGGTCAAATCCACGCCGCGCCAGATTCAGATACGCAATCGGCGGACGACCCGCCGTCAGTGCCGCAACTCCCCCGCCCACATTCGTCTCCCACCCCGCCGTCCGATAACAATCCACCAGATCATGAAAATGGTCGAACGGATAATCAATCGACGCCAGCACTCTCAGCTCCCCGCGCGTGAACACCCAAACCTTCGAACGCAGCCCGCTCGTCTCAATCGCGCGCGTCTCAGGAATCGTGTCACCCTGCGTCCAGCCCTTCACTTCCTTCGGCAGCGTCAACGCCAGCTCCGGGAAATCCGAAGGCCCATAGCTCACCACCTCCGGTACAGGCTTCAGACTCTTGAAATGAACCACCCCGCGCGCCGCCGCCGCCATCCCAAAAACCGTCAGCGCCGCCAGCATCACCATCCCGTAACGCTTCTTCCCCACCCCCAATGGCACCGCCACCCCACCAGCCTCAACACCGCTTTCCTGACCTCGCTGAACCGCAGCCACCGCTCCTCCCGACGTCCAACGCACCCCCACCTCGAAAAACGCAAGAAATCGATCAAAACTGAACACCAGCAGCAACTCCACCGCAAAGATCACTGCCCCGAAAATCAAGTGCGGCGTCCCATGCAGGATGTCCCACCCATTCCGCACCAGCACATACGCCCCAAACGTAATCCGCACCACGTTCATCGCAATCACCACCATTGCCGCAAACACCGAAAGCAGCACCCAGTGCCACCACGGCCGACGCTCCAGCACAAAAAGCAACGCCGCAAAAGCGGCCACCGCCATAAACGACTGAATCCCGGAACACGCGTCCTCCACCATCAATTGGGTCATCGGCAATTCAATCACCGTCCCGGATCGCATGTGCACAATCCCCAGCAGATCCAGCAGGCTGCTCGACACCGCCACGGCCACCTTCTTCAATTCCAGCATGAAAACGTTGTCCAGCCCCAACGGCGGCGGAAATGAAACCGCCAGAAGAGCCAACGGCGGGAACAATGTGTTCACTGCCTTCCATCCCGCCCGCAACCACGACACCGCCGCCATCAGCGCAAGCACCCCCAATCCCCCCGTCCAAGGCGACCAACTCCGCAACGAAAACGCAAACAGCAGCACCGCCACCCCCAGAAAAGCACTCGCCCCAAGCTCTGTCCTCCGGGCCGTCGCCGGCGTCTTCGCCAGCCTCATCCCCCACGTCACCAACCCAATCCCCCACGCCAATGGAAAAAATCGATACGGCTCGTTCACCCAAAGCCGCATCCCCAAATCATAAAGCATCGGCAGCAGTCCGATCAACGCAACCACCAGTAGCACCCGCACCAAATGATTGGTCGGCAACGCGTCCGTAATTCCTGTGGATGAGGGAAGTTTCACAGCATTAAAAAAAGCACCTGCTGGAAATCCCAGCAGGTGCTCTGAATCTAGATCAGCAGAAGTTCAGACACAATCTGAATTCTCGACCCACGCCAACTTTCAGGCGCGGCGGCTGCGGAAACGCAGGACCATCGCACCAAGAGCCAGCGCCATCACGGACGAACCAGCTTCTGGCACCGCCACGATCGATGGAATCACGCCAACAAAGCGGGAACCGCTCGCGAATCCGTCGTCACCCGTATCGAAGGTCGTTGGCAGGGAAGCCACGTCATTCAACTGGACGAACGTACGGCTCGTCAGACCGAGCAAGGTCGCCGCGGGTGGCGTGCCCAAACCTGGATTGCCGATCGTCATGAAACCGTCATAGTTCGTGTTGCCCACGGCCTTGATTTCGCTGACGCCAAGGAAGTAAGTCCCGGCGGTCAGGGTCGTCGTGCCAGCGAAGGAACCGAAGTGCATGTCAGCATTCGTGATCACGTCCGTCAGCGAAGCTCCCGGAGGAGTGTTGAAGGTCGCTTCTTTGATCTTCGTGTAGGTCGTGCCGCTCAGGGAGTACAGACCAACAGTCTTGGCTTCAGCCGCCGTCCAACCGTCCCCACCACCACCTTGAATGGCAGGAAGGCGATAGTCATAGATGGCAAATCCGTCGAGGATCACCGAAGCAGACAGCGTGAACGCCATGCCGTAGATCGCAGGAGTCGTCGGCTGGGTCGTTGCGGTTTGCGTACCGGTCACGATGTAGGCCGCGTTGGCCGACATCGCGGATGCAGCCATCATGGCCGCGAGTGCGAGTGTTTTTTTCATTTGGTTTTGGGTTGGGTTTGGGGACATTCGTGAAATTTTAAGTCAGACAGGTCGCGAATTAATCTTCGGAAGTGCACTCGTCAAGAGAAGAACATGAGATTTTGCTTTTTTGTCGGATCGTGTCAGTCGCCTTTTTTCGGCAATTCATCAATCCAACTCCAATATTACAGCAGACGCCGTGCCAAGCGCACCCCCCCCCCCTTAGAATGAATACGTGAAATTCATCCCAACCCGATTCGCACTGAAGTTCCAGGCGCTGAAATTCGAATTATTGTCCTGAAACTGGTAGCTCAGCTGAAGCCCTGCCCGCGTCGACACTCGCCACGACAGCGATGTGTTGACATTCCAGAACGTCGCCTCCCGCCCTAGGAACTGGTCGCTACCCGCAAGATCCTGATAATCATCCACCCGATAGTTCACTTGCAGCGAAGCAGTCAACCGCTCGGTCAGTGTCCGGCTCACCCCAAGGTTGTAATTGTTGAAATTCATCGCCCCGTTGCCTCCCACCGCAGCAGGCGCTGCCGATCGGTTGAATCCAACCGTCACCGTCATCCGGTCCGACGCCTGCCAGGTACCCGCGAGCGACCCAATCCAGCCCGGCCCATCCCCCCCCTCAACCCCCGAAAGCGAGTTGATCTGCCTCCCAACACTCCCCGTAAATCCCGTCTTCGCAGTCGCCTGCCACGCCGCCGTCGCATTGATCGAACTGAATGACCAACTCGAAAAACCTTCCTGCTCGTTGGATGACCACATGTAGTTGCCTCCCAGCCGAGTCTTGGCTGTCACCGCGTAGTTCCCCCCGATATTCGCCGTAATCCCCGTGTTCCCAGTAAATGGCTGGGTCTGATACGACTGCTGGACAAAATCCATCACCATCACATTGAAGGCTGCCGTCACCCGCGTCTTCTCACTGATCTCATAGAAGCTGTTCACCCCCCCGGAATAGTTCCGGCTCACCGCAAAACCTCCGGCAAGTCGATCCGGCGCATTCATCTGCGCGGCATTCAAATCAATCGAACACGAAAAGTCCCCGATCCCAAACGTCGGGTGCAATCCGGCATTCGCGTTCCACCCGCTGAATTCGCTGTGCTCGAAATATGTCACGTAACTGCCCCCAAGTACTGCATTGAGCGACCGCAGCACATTCCCGGAAAGAACGTCGTACGTAGAGTTGAATCCCGTGTTCAGGATAATGTCACTGAGCTGTCCAACGCTGGTCTGCTGAAACTGGATGTTGTCGTCATACGTGACCCCAGCAGACAGACTGAAGGTCCACGGCCGCGCCGCACCACTCTCCTGGATCTGCTCAAGGATCTCCCGTGACACTTCACGCGAAGTATCAAGCCCCGGACCAGGCGTCTCCGCACTCGCCGCCGACGCGGTCGCATCCGCCCCCTCAAGTGACGCCGCACCCGATGTCGCCGGGGCGAGGCCCGGAGCATCCAGCGGCACCAACTCCCCTTCCGGAGCCCCACCATCCACAGCCGAACCCGGAGGATTCGCCGGCAGACTCATCGGAGGCGTCACCGGCTCGGTCCCAACCCCAATCTGCGGAACCAGCGGTGCCGCAGCTTTGGTCGCATCCATCGGAACCTCCCCTGTCGGCAACGCCGCCGCCTTCGGCACAGACGGCACACCACCAGCCACTTGATCGGATACCGGCTCAAGCGGCTGTGCCGATGGCACCTCCGAAACCGGTGGCGCAGCCATCATCGCAGTCACCCCCAGCAACGAAACTCCCACCACCGCACACATCGCAGATGTCCCCGCCGCTACGCCCGCCCGATTCGGCACCTCCTCGACCGGTCGCCCCAGTACCCTGAGCTTCTCATCAAAAAACCGATCGCGCGGGCGCGATGCTCTGGGACGGCTATGGGATGATTTCATGGCTGGATGAACGTCAGGAAAAATGATGGCTGCATGCACGGACACTAGTTGCCAAACGACCGCAGCGTCTCGTCTCTTCGCGGTTCGTAACACCCTTGGCAAGAACTTTCAAACACGCCCTCTTCAATCGACATTTAAACCCACACCCGCGCCCGTCATCATACCGCCATCCAAACTTACCCCACCGCAGGACACTCACTCCCGACAAAACATCGCTTCCGACTAAAAGAAAGAGGCGGACCGACTTCTCATCGATCCGCCTCCAAAATTTCTGAAAGTTATCTCAAGGCGTGTTGTTCGAAACACTGCCACCACCACCCTCACCACCGTCACCAGGATCAACCGGCGTACCACCACCTTCGCCACCAGTGCCTGGATCAATAGGCGTACCACCGCCTTCTTCCTCCACCGGGTACAAAACTGGCAATCCCGCAGCAGCCTGATTCAGTGCGTCAATCGGACGAACCACCGCAATCGGCCGACCAGCAATCCCCCAAAGCCACCCACTCACCTCGCCATTTCGTCCGGCCGCACGCGACGCCGCGACAATCGCCGCATTCAAAGTCGCCACCGTCGCCTTCGTCTTGGCTGTCTCCCCTGCCACCACCTTCGTTCCCGCCTCAGCCTTCGGGGTCTCAGTTTGCCCAAAAACCGAAAGCCTTACCCCACTCCGCGCGGCCGCCACCACCTTAGCCGCTTGCTCAGGATGACTCCCCACCACCGTCGCCACCGTCACCGGAGCAAGCAATGGCTGAACGCGAACACTCGTTTCCACAACCTCAAGCATCTTCTTGGGGTTCGCCGCAATCGCACCGGAAATCAATCCCGCCGCAGCCACATCGTCACCCGGTGCGAGCGCCCCAATCGCCTTCTCAAACAGTCGCTTCGCTTCCTCAGGAGAAACTCCTTCGAACTTAGCAGCCTGTTGCTTCGTCAGTTCACCCAGCGAAGAAGGTCTCGGCCCGGCTTGCTGGGCCGACACAATACTCGTCACAGCCAAAAAGAACAGGGCAATTGAGGGCAAGGGCTTCATCATGGTTGATTGGATTTAGTTCTTCTGACTGCTAGCACCGGCAAGAATTGTGCCGGAAGTGTGATTAATGTGGTGCTTTCGCCATCTCAATAATGTGACCATCCGAGATGACTGTGAGCCACGCTCACCACAAACAAGCTCAGCAAGACTCAGTCGGCCCAACTCAGGAATTGCGACGACGACGAACGAACACCAGCGCTGCAGCACCAATCGCAAGGCTCGCTGTGCCAGGCTCAGGAACCGTCACCAGCATGATCGGCAACCCGCTGTTCACACCAATGTTACGCACACTGCTCGTCGAGAAGTTGCCAGTAGAATCCGTTCCCGTGTTGACACTCCGGAAAAACCCGAAATTCGGCGATGCCCCGATCGCATTGGAACCAATCAGCGGCGCAGCCTGAGAACCGCCACCAAGCGCACCCGAATTGACACTAGACACCGACTGCCAGAACCCGTCCAAGAACACCTCATAGTTCAACGTGATCCCCACAACATTCCCACTCGTCGGATTCAGCGCCACAGGGGTCGGGAAACTCACCGCCACAGGGATGCTGGAATTAGTAGCCAGCGTAACATTGCCCAAATTGAAAACCGCAGTCGGTGCACCAGGACTCCCAACTTGATTGCTGAACGCCAACCCGCCACTCGTCAACGGCACCGAATTCCACAACCAAACATTGAGCCGAGTCGGGGCAGCCAGAATCGCAGCACCCGATTGGTTAATCATACGAAGATTGATACCCGAAAGAGCATCCCCCGGCGTGAAGTTCGCCAAGTTGAGCGCCCCACCCAAGTACCGATTCCCAAACGTCCCGACCGGATTCGTAGACGATTCCAGCGCAGGAAACAGCAGCGAAAGATTCGAGAGGCTGTCGTAAACAACAGCAGACTGAACCGTGGCTACCCCTGAAAGGAGCATCGCGGCGAGCGGGGCAAGGCGGGTGAATTTCATGGTTGAGGAAAACTGAGACTTTCGCATCGATACTCGACTAAGGGCCAACTGTAAAGAGTTTTTTTGTTCTCTCCAGACCGGTCACCCGAAATCCCCCGCTACTGACATGCCCAAGAAGCATTGCAGCACCCTCCATTTTCAGTTAGCTTTTCGGTGAAATCGTCTTCATGAAACCCGTTTTCGCAAAACCCCTCGTCTCACTCCTTGATTAATGAACTCTGATTCATGAACTCTCTGCCTGCCGTCTCCCCCTCCCCATGGAATCGCTGGCTCCTCGCGCTCGCCCTGATCGCGGGCATCGTCATCGTCCTGCAACGCATCGCTCCGCTTCCCATCCCGCGCGCAACCACCGCTCCAGCCTCTCCCAAACCAGGCTCCTCATCATGGACCCGCCTCGAAAACTGCCGCCTCCTGCCAAATAGCGCCAACGACGGCGACAGCTTCAAAATCTCCGCCGCCGGCCGGGAACTCGTCGTCCGGCTCTACTTCGCCGACTGCCCGGAAACCGTCCAGCGATCAGCCAGCCCCGACCGCATCGCCGACCAAGCCCGCTACTTCGGCGGCATCAGCAACGACGCCGTCATCGCCGCCGGTCAGCAAGCCCGCAACTTCACCGCCAATCTCCTCCGCAGCACCCGATTTACCGTCTTCACCCGCTGGGAACGCGTCTTCGACAGCCACCGCTTCTACGCTCACGTCAGTCTCCCAACCACCCCCAACTCTCCCGCAGACCTAGCCGAACGCCTCGTCGCTGCAGGTCTCGCCCGCATCCACACCACCGGAGCCGATCACCCGCTCGGCACCTCAGAACGCCAGCAGCACCAGCATCTCCGCTCCCTCGAACGCATAGCCAAGGCCGCCGGCCTCGGCGCATGGCGCCACCTCTCCACCCGCTGACCGCTAACTTGAATTTCCGCCTGGCACTCTCACCGGAGCCACCCCATACAATTCTCCAATGGCCGTCCCTCTCCCGCGTCGCCGCTTCATGGCCGCTCTCCCCGCCGTCCTCCTGCCGTCCCTCGGCCGGGCCGCCGGTGTCGACGCCATCCTCCGCGGCACTCTCGAACGCGCCTACATCGGCTGGGCTGAAGCCATGAAACGCGGCGACCTCGCCGCCTTCTCACGCTACACCTCACGCTACCGCCAGCTCTGCCTCCGCAACGAGGTCGTCTCCCTCGGTCAGCCATGGCCCCGCGCCGTCTTCAAAGGCATCGTCCAGGCACCCGCCCTCACCGGCCTCACCTGCCTCGATGCCGCCCAGCACGGCGATACCGCCCGGCTCGTCTACTTCGGCAAGGTCGACTTCGGCCTCGATGGCGGCGCCGCCGCCGAAAACCCCGTCGTCCTCCGCTTCCTCCGCGAATCCGACGGCTGGAAATTCGACTGGCTCCAGTTCGTCAATCTCGGCAAAGACGACGCCACCCGCCAATCCCTCCGCAGCGGCGGCAGCGACTGGCTCAAATCGCCCCAGTTCGCCCTCTCCGGCTCCTACCCGCCCGTTCCGAAACCCTGCCGCGAACCCTACCAGGTCGCCGGCATCTCCGTCATCGCCAACGGCTGCCGCGTCTCCATCTCCATCAACGCAGGCATCCACGTCGAATCCATCGAAAACGACTCCGGCGGCCGCGTCATCACCGGCGGTCTCCAGAAGGGCCTCAACCCCGTCGTCATCTCCCCCGCCGTTCTTCCCGGAATCGCCTCACCTTCCCTCCAGATCGCCGTCCTCGCCAAGAACGGCAGCGCCTCCCGCGTCCTCTGGAAATGGTCCCCGCCAGATCCCCCGGCCAGCTGGAAACCTCGCTACGACACCAGCATTTTCATCAAATCCTCAGCCGCCGTCCGCTGACCACCCTCCCTCCGGAATCACCGGAATATTCTGGCGCCGCCCGGCTTCCGCTGGCAGGCTCCTCACATGATCACCTCCCGGCCGTTCCTCCGCTGGCTCGCCGCATGGCTCCTCCCCCTCGCCGCCTCCATCCCCCCGGCCCACGCCGCCCCGGATCCCGCCATTCCCGCGCCCCTCACCCCGTGGATCCCATGGGTCCTCCGCGACGCTCCCAACCACAATAGCCCACCCGACGCTAGCGACGCCACCGCCCGCCGCCCCGTCTGGCCCTCCACCCTCGACCTCGACGCCGCCCCCGCCGCCGGTCGCTTCTCCCTCAACGTCCGCGTCTTCGACGCCGCATGGTTCACCCTCCCAGGCCACGCCGACGCATGGCCCCACGATGTCACCGTCGGCGGCGCTCCCGTCCCCGTCGTCTCCCGCAACTCCCATCCCGCCATCCACCTCCAGCCCGGCCTCCACTCCGTCGCCGGCACCTTCCGCTGGCCCGAAATCCCCGAAAAACTCGCCCTCCCACCCGAAATCGGCATCCTCCGCCTCACCACCGACGGCAAACCCGTCGACGCTCCCGACTGGGAACCCGACGGCACGCTCTGGCTCAAACGCTCCCGCGCCGCCGCCGCCGACCGCGACCTCCTCTCCCTCAAGGTCTACCGCGTCATCGAAGACGGCATCCCCATGTGGCTGCGCACCGAAATCGAACTCACCGTCTCCGGCAAAAGCCGCGAGGAAATCCTCGGCTTCGCCCTCCCCGACGGCTGGCTCCCCTCCTCCATCTCCTCCCCACTCCCCTGCGCCCTCGACAACGACGGCAAACTCCGCGCCCAGCTCCGTCCAGGCAAATGGCAGATCGCCATCGACGCCTTCCGCACCTCCACCGCCGACTCCTTCGCCTACTCCACCGGCCGCACCCCCCTAGCCCCCCAGGAACTCATCGCCTTCCAGGCCGATCCCGCCCTCCGCGTCGTCGAACTCCGCAACATCACCGCCATCGACGTCGCCCAGACCACCATGCCCGATCGCTGGCGCCTTCTCCCCCTCTACCTCTGGGAATCCCAATCCCCCTTCTCCATCGACGAAAAAATGCGCGGCATGGGCGCCCAACGCCCCCCAGGCCTCAAATTCGAACGCGAACTCTGGCTCGACGAAGACGGCCGCGGCCTCACATGGCGCGACCGGCTCTCCGGCTCCGGTCAGAATACATGGCGCCTCGACGCCTCCCCCGGCCAGCAACTCGGCTCCGTCAAAATCGACGGCGAAGGCCAGCTCATCACCCGCCACCCCGTCGCCGGCACCGAAGGCGTCGAAGTCCGCCGCCGCGACCTCAACCTCACCGCCACCGGCCGCTCCGCCTTCTCCGGTTCCCTCAGCGCCACCGGCTGGCAGGCCAACGCCGAAAGCCTCGACGTCAACCTCCACCTCCCTCCCGGCTGGCGTCTCATCGCCGCCTTCGGCCCCGAATGGTCCCAGGGCGACTGGCTCACCTCATGGTCCCTCCTTGACGTCTTCATGGTCCTAATCCTCGGCCTCGCCGTCCATCGCCTCCACAACTGGAAAACCGCCGTCCTCGCCGTCTTCGCCCTCGTCCTCCTCTGGAAGGAACCCAACGCCCCGCGCTGGTCATGGGGCATCCTCGTCACCGTCGCCGCCCTCCGCCTCGTCGTCCCCAAAGGCCGCGCCGCCTCCTTCCTCTCTACCCTCGCCCTCATCGCCGCCCTCGCCTTCGCCATCATCACCGTCCCCTTCCTCAGCCGCCAGATCACCGGCATGCTCCACCCTCAGGTCGAATCCATCAACGCCGTCCCCTTCTTCCCTCCCAGCGCCCCCGTCGAATACACCGTCAGTTTCAGCGCCAACAGCGGAGACGAATCCACAGAATCCGGGCGCGCCCCCCAGCAGCAGTTCGCCGCCAAATCCAACATGGCCTACGACAGCAAAGCCAAAATCCAGACCGGCCCAGCCATCCCCAAGTGGGACTGGCGTCGCGTCTCCTTCGGCTGGCGCGGCCCGGTCACCCCCACCCAAGAGGTCCGTCTTCTTCTCCTCCCCGTCCTCCCCCAGCGCATCCTCCCGCTCGTCCGAATCCTCCTCCTCCTCGCCCTCGCATGGTGCCTCCTCCGCCCGCGCCGTTCCTCTACCCCTACCCCTCCGGATTCCCTCTCCTCTCCCCCCACCGCCGCCACCATCGCCCTCCTCTCCTGTCTCTTCCTCCTCGCCCCCTCCCTCTCCCGCGCTCAGCTCGCCCCACCCGACGCTCCTGCTCCCCCAGCTCCCGCCCCCTCTCTCCTCGACGACCTCCGCAAGCAACTCCTCAAAGCACCCGACGCCTTCCCCGGCGCAGCCGAAATCCCCCTCGTCAAACTCAAACTCGAGGACCGCGCCCTCACCATCGAGGCCACCATCCACACCGCCGCCGACTGCGCCGTCCCTCTCCCCGGCCAATTGCCCGCGTGGTCTCCCGTCTCCGTCTCCGTCAACGGTGAACCAGCCGCCGCCCTCGCCCGACGCGACGGCTTCCTCTGGATCGCCCTCCCCGCTGGCGTCCACCAACTCGTCCTCCGCGGGCTCCTCCCCCCCGGCACCGAATGGCAATGGACGTTCCTCCTCAAACCCCGTCTCGCAGAAATCGACGCCCCAGGCTGGAACATCACCGGCCTCAAACCCGGCGGCATCCCCGAAGCCCAGGTCTTCTTCACCCGACAACAGGCCGCCGCAGGCACCGAAGCCGCCTACGACCGCCGCGACTTCAACGCCGTCGCCGCCGTCGAACGCCACCTCGAACTCGGCCTCGTCTGGCAGGCCCGCACCCGCGTCCTCAGGCTCTCCGGCGAAGGCAAAGCCGTCGCCTTCCAACTTCCCCTCCTCCCCGGCGAACGGGTCCTCACCCAGGGCATCACCCCGATCAACGGCCGCATCGAAATCCGCCTCGGAGCCGCCGACAAGGAATTCACATGGGAAAGCGAACTCCCCGTCCAACCCTCCCTGACCCTCTCCGCAGAAAAAGGCGGGCTCTGGGTCGAACGCTGGTTCCTCGAAACCTCCCCCGTCTGGAACGTCACCATGGACGGTCTCGCCCCAGTCTTCTCCTCCAACTCCCCGGACCTCATCCCCTCATGGAACCCATGGCCCGGCGAATCCGTCAACCTCGCCATCTCCCGCCCGGAACCCGTCACCGGCGAAACCACCACCGTCCACAGCGTCCTCCACACAACCACCGTCGGCTCGCAGCGCCGTACCTCCTCCCTCATGCTCATCGTCGAAGCCAGCGTCGGCCGCGACTTTCCCATCACCCTGGAACCCGGAGCTGACGTCACTTCCCTCTTCCTCCCCAATCAGCTCATCGACATCCCCGTCCGCCGCGACGGCGACACCGTCATCATCCCCGTAAGCCCCGGCGACCAAGTCATCCGCCTCGAATGGCACTCCTCCGCTCCCCTGCAATCCTCCGTCCCCGCAGGCCGCGTCGCCCTCCCCGTCGAAAGCTCCAACATCACCCAGCGCATCGTCCTCCCCGAAGACCGCTGGATCCTCTGGGTCCACGGCCCGCTCATCGGCCCCGCCGTCCGCTTCTGGGCCGTCCTCGTCGCCGCCATCGTCTTCGGCTCCGTCCTCGGCGGGCTCCCCTTCTCCCCCTTCTCCCGCCGCCAATGGATCCTCCTCCTCACCGGCCTCACCCAGGTCCCCCTCATCGCCGGCGGCGGTCTCATCGCATGGTTCTTCTGGCTCGCATGGCGCGGATCCCCCTCCGGCCTCCGCCCCGGCCGCCCCGGCTTCAATTTCTCCCAATCCCTCCTCGCCCTCGGCGTCATCCCAGTCATCGCCGTCATCGCCATGGTCCTCTACACCGGCCTCCTCGGCAGCCCCTCCATGTTCCTCCTCGGCAAAGGCTCCTACGGCACCACGCTCCATTGGTTCCAAGCCCGCGGCGGCCTCGAACTCCCTCGCCCCGCCGTCATCTCCGTCTCCATCTGGGTCTACCGCGGCCTCATGCTCGCATGGTCCCTCTGGCTCGCCCTCACTCTCCTTCGCATGGCCCGCTGGGCATGGTCCCAATTCTCCGCCGGCGGTCTCTGGCACCACCACACGCCCACCCCAGCGCCCTCTCCCTCCACCTCCACCAATCCGCCCCCGCCCCTCCCCTGACCCCGCCCGGCTTTTCCCACCCCCAGGCCTTGCAGCCGCCCACCCGCCACGTATCAACCACCATGCCGGTCGTGGCTTGTTACTGTCAGGATTTTCTCAAAGCGGACATGCAGCATGTCCATCGCCAGATCGTGTCCCTCAACCTCTGGCAACCCGCCGTCATCACCCAGAAACGCACCGAAGAAGCCCGCTTCCCTTTCAACCCCAAACGCCTCACCGTCCTCCCGCCCCTCCCTCACAAAAACCTCCGCCGCTGGTGGTGGAAACACGTCCGTCGCGAACCGCTCGCCATCCCCCCAGCCCGCGTCCGTCTCCTCCTCGACGCCGTCTTCCGCACCGAAGCCTCCGTCGTCCACATCTTCTTCGGCCACATCGCCGTCCTCCTCCGCCCTTTCCTCCGCGCCTGCCCGCGCCCCGTCGTCGTCTCCTTCCACGGCGCTGACGCCGGCGTCGACATGCAGAACGCCGCACACCAGCGCGCCCTCGCCTCGGTCTTCGACCGCGCCTCCCTCGTCTTCGCTCGCTCTCAGGCCCTCCTCGACAACCTCCAAGCCGCCGGCTGCCCCCCTGACAAACTCCGCCTACAGCGCACCGGCATCCCTCTCGACGACTGGCCTTTCTCCCCCCGCCCCATCCCCGCCGACGGCGCATGGCACTTCCTCCAAACCTGCCGCCTCGTCCCCAAAAAAGGCCTCCTCACTTCCCTCCGCGCCTTCGCCGCCCTCGCCCCACAACTCCCCGCCGCCCGACTCACCCTCGCCGGCGATGGCCCCATGCGCGCCGAGCTCGCCCGCGAAGCCGCCTCCCTCGGCATCGCCGACCGCGTCTCCTTCCCAGGCTTCCTCGACGGCCCCGATCTCCGCCGCCTCACCGAATCCGCTCACATCTTCCTCCACCCTAGCGAAACCCCCGCCGACGGCAACCGCGAGGGCGTCCCTAACTCCATGCTCGAAGCCATGGCCAGCGGCCTCCCCGTCCTCGCCACCCATCACGGCGGCATCCCCGAAGCCGTCGAACATTCCCTCAGCGGCTTCCTCGCCCCGGAACGCGACCACCTCGCCCTCGCCGAAGCCGCCCTCCTCCTCACCAGCAACCCCGCAGCCTATCAACAAATGGCCGCCACCGCCCGTCTCCACGCCGAACAGAAATTCGAACGCTCTCGCCAGACCGCCATCCTCGAAAACCTCTACTCCGAAGCCGCCACCCGCGGCGTCCCGCCGCGCCGCACCTTTTCCCGCGCTCGCATTCCCGCAGCTTCGTGATTACCCTCTCCCTCCCGCCCGCCCCCATGAACCGCCTGCTCTTCCTCCTGCCAGTGCTCGCCCTCGCCGCCTCACCGGCCTCCGCACCCGCCGAAGACAAGCGCATCGACGCCTTCAGCCGCATCCACTACCACCGCGACGGCACCCGCACCGAATCCCTCAAAGACGGCACCGGCACCCGCATCAAGGAAAAAACCTACTCCGAAAACAGCATCCTCTCCTTCGTCCGCGAATTCGAAACCGACACCAAAGGCCGCCTCCGCAACGGCGTCATCTACGACGGCCGCAAAAACGTCCTCGGCTCCATGGTCTACGGCTACGACGCCACCACCGACCAGATCGTCGAAGAACGGCTCTTCAACGCCAAAGGCCAGATCATCCGCCGTCTCTTCTACCCAGGCGCTCTCAAAGACCCACGCTTCGCCAAGCGCTTCGTCGCCTTCAACTACGACCCCGATAACCCCGACGCCAAACCCGTCGCCGATACCAAAAACGTCAAACCCGTCCGTCCCGTCGAACAGGCCCAGGACGAATTCGACCCCGGCACCCCCATGGGCAAAGGAGCCGCCCCTTCCCTCCACGCCGCCACCTCCAAACCGGAAACCAAACCCGCCCAGCCAAAACCTTCCGGCCGCTCGTTCCTCCCCCAGCGCAAACCCACCGGCACCCCCACACCCGCCGCTCCGCCCACCCCCGCGCCCGCTCCCAAACCTACCCCCAAACCCGAGGCCAAACCCGCCCCCAAACCCGTCCCGGCCGACCCTCTCCCGCTCCCTCCAGTCCCCGCCAAACCCCGGACCTGATTCTCCCCCTTCCTTTTAGCATGCATCCAGGCGCTCTCCTGTCCTCTCTCGTCTCCCTCGCCGCCGTCACAGGCATCTGGTGCTGGTCACGCTACGAAATCTCCACACTCCGCCGCAACCCCTCAGCTTCCCAAGCCTCCGCCGACGGCACCTCCTCCGCCGTAACCGTCGAAGCCCACGCCCTCATCCAACGCCAGGCCGCAGGCCTCGAAGCCAAGGTCGCTGACCTCGACCGCGAAAATCGCGAACTCCGCGAAAAACTCGCCGCCGCCCTCGAAGCCGCTAAACCACCGCCAGACCCAGCCACCGTCGCCTCCCGCATCGCCTCGATGCGCGAACTCGCCTTCTCCAAATCCCCTGAATGGGTCCCCGCCTCCCCAGACGATATCCTCAAACGCATCACCGATCACCGCCGCGCCGCCATCCCCGAAAAAGCCGCCACCGACCGCGTCCGCGCATGGCGCGCCATGGGCTTCGTCCCCGATTCCTTCGACTTCCGCGAAGCCTCCGCCAGTCTCGCTGCCATGAAACCCTTCGGCTTCTACGACGCCGAAACCGGCAAATTCTACCACCAGAAAGACGCCTCCCTCCTCCGCGCCGACAGCCGCGAACAATTCGCCGGAGCCCTCCTCCCCGTCCTCATCTCCCAGAACTTCCCAGCCATCAGCAAATCATGGGACGTCACCGACAATGACGACGCCGCTCGCGCCGCCCTCGCCCTCATCAACGGCGACGCCAACTTCACCCGCGTCCGCTTCAGCATCTCCGACCAGCTCAACTCTAACTTCGACAAGGGCCAGGCGCCCCCTCCTCCCCCACCCACCTACAACGCCCCGCAATTCATGGGCGAATCATGGAAGTGGACCGAGGACCAGGGCAATCTCTTCGTCCAGTCCCTCCACGCCTCCGGCGGCCTCGCCGCCGTCAACGCCGCCTACTCCCGACTCCCCCGCAGCACCGCAGAAATCCTCCACCCGGACTCGCTCTACATGGCGAATCCTCCCTTCCAACCAGCCGACGTCCCCCTCGACTCCGCCCCCGTCGAAGGCAAAGCCCCCTTCTTCTCTAACGTCGCCGGCGAACTCGCCTCCTACTTCCTCCTCAGACCATGGGCCGATGTCGACTTCTCCACCACCGCCTCCGAAGGCTGGCGCGGCGATCGCTATCAGGTCTACCCCGGCGACTCCGCCGGCGATCACGTCCTCTGGCGCTCCGTCTGGGCCTCCGATAACGACGCCACCGAATTCTTCGCCGCCCTCCGCCGCATCCTCATGCAGCGCTACAGCATCCCATGGCAGCAGGAATTCGACGTCTCCCCGGACCAGTTCTCCCTATCAGAACCCCACCGCGCCATCCGCCTCTCCCGCCACGGAGCCACCGTCACCCTCATCGACGCCACCTCCCCTCGCTTCGCCGACGCCCTCGCCGCAAAGTTCCCCACCCACTGACGCGCCGCGCCTAACTCACTTCGCAGCCGCAGCCGCCGGATCCTTCTGGAACGCCGACAGAAACAGCATCCCCGCTGCCACACAGATCGCACTGTCCGCCACATTGAACGCCGGCCAGTGATTCCCCTGAATGTGCACGTCGAGAAAATCGACCACATACCCCCTCATGAACCGGTCTAGCAAATTTCCGAAGATCCCCGACAGCAGCAGCGCCACCGCCACCTGACTCAGTTTCGTCGGAAACGCATTCGTCCGCCACAACCACCCGATCAACCCCAGCGCCGCAATCGCCACCCCGCCGAAAATCCAGTTCGATTGCGCCTTCCCGTTCGCCATCCCGAACGCAATCCCCGTGTTGTGCACCCGCACCAGATTGAAATACCCCTCCACCACCACAATCCCATCGTGCCCCTCCTCACTCGGCGCCGCAAACCGCCGCACACACCACTCCTTGCTAGCATAATCCGCCAGAAACAGCGGCAGGGTCAGAAACAGTAGGTAGCGTCGCATGGAATTTCAGTCAGTCTCGGAATCGCACGCTCCCCTCACGCCCCCGCCCCGTCAATCTCCGCACGCGTGAAGACCGCACACACCGGCACCCCCGCCGCCTCAATCGCCTCCCGCCCACCCTCCCCGCGGTCCACCAGCACAATCACAAACGCCACCACCCCACCCTCCGCACGCACCTTCTCAATCGCCTCCAGCGTCGATCCCCCCGTCGTCACCGTGTCGTCCACAATCACCACACAATCCCCAGCCTTGAAATTCCCCTCAATCAACCGCCCCCGCCCGTGCGCCTTCGCCTGCTTCCGGATCGAAAACACCTGAAGATCCGCCCCCGCCCGCGCCGCTCCCATCCCAATCGCCAGCGCCACAGGATCCGCTCCCATCGTCAACCCACCAATCGCCACCGGCTCCACCCCAAGCTTCCCCGACTCCGCCACCACCATCTCCCATCCAACCTCACCCAGCGCCAGCGCACCCCGCGGATCCAACGTCGTCAGCCGCGCATCACAGTAAAAATCACTCCGCTTCCCCGACGCCAGCGTGAAATCCCCGTACATCACAGACTTGCGGCGGAGAATCTCTAGTAACTGCGTGCGGGCGGATGTCATGACCCGCCGCGCATACCCCCCCACCGCCACCTCCGCCACCGCAATTTCACTCCCCCCCGAAGAGGTCTGTCTTCTTGCCCTCACCCCACCACCCCACAATCCACCCAACCCATTCCCCTTCCAGAGTCCCCCCACCCCTAAACGCCCCCTCTGTCACCTCACGGAAATCAATCGATCCACACTCAACGTCCCGAATTAACGTCCCGCAACGTCCCCGTCCCGAAGAGGTCCGTCTTCTCGTCCCCCCACATCACCCCGCAACCAACCCAACCCATTCCCCACGCTTCCTCTCTCTTGTGCACCCCGCTCGCTACCCGTGAATATTAACTTGCAGTTCAATGACTTACCCTCAATAATTCCCTGTCAATTGGGCTCCAGAAGCATACTTGGAGGCTGCTGTCCTGTCATTGGCTTAACTCAAACCACCATCCATCCAATGAAAAAGATCATCTTTAGCTTAGCGTTGCTCGCACTGGCTCCTCTCGCCCAGGCCCATACCGTCATGTACTATGCCGACCTCTCCGGCCCGGCAGAAGCCCCACCCAATGCCTCCCCAGGCACCGGTTCTGCCATCGTAACGCTCGATCTGGACTTGGTCACCATGAAGGTAGACATCACCTTCACTGGCCTGATCGGAAATGTCTCCGCCGCTCACATTCACGGGCCTACCTCCGTCGCTGGCGCGGGCACCGCGGGCGTCATGACCATGACCCCTACCTTCCTAGGCTTCCCCTCCGGTGTCACCAGCGGCACCTACAGCCAAACCTTTGATATGACCCTCGCCAGCAGCTACAATGCAGCTTTCATCACCAACAACGGTGGCACCGTCGCCACTGCCTTGAATGCGCAAATTGCTGCCCTCGATGCCGGCAAGGCATACGTGAACATCCACAGCTCTGCCTTCCCTGGTGGGGAAATCCGCGGCTTCCTCGCCGTTGTCCCTGAGCCTGGCACGGCCGCCCTCGGCCTCGTCGGCGGAGCCGTCCTCATGCGCCGGCGCCGCACCGCCAGCATCTGATCCTTCAGCCGGAGACCTGCTTCCCCGGCACCCTCCATCTCAAGGCACCACCGGACCCCCGGTGGTGCCTTTTTTGTCCGTACCCACGAGGCCTGTCTCATTGTCTTCCATCGCCCCCGCCCCCACCCGCCTTCGCAGCCCGTTGCCCTCCGGACGCGCCCCGCCATTCCGCGGAATGCTCACCACGCCATGCATTCCTCCGCCTGCCCAGGCTTCCACCGCGCTCTCACCATGGGCCCCAAAAGAGGTCTGTCTTCCCCTCCTTATCGACCCCACTCCCCTGCCAGATACCCAACTGCCCCACCGCCGGGTCCACTCAATGGAGTCTTTCTAAGTGCGCTCCCGCCCTCGCCCCACTGTGATCCGCAATCCCGCGGCACATCGAAAATGCCAAGACGTATCTCATCAGAGGCCTGTCTTCTTACTCTGACGCATCACCATTCTTGGCATGCCCTCCCCGGACCCGACCAGAGGACAGTACCCCTATCGACATCCGAGCAGGTGCGGCCAATTACAGTCCCAATCAAACTTCTCCATCCCTCCATAGAGTCCCCTACGAAGCGCCCATTGCGAAAGGTCTGACCACCCAAGATCCTGGGCATCCATTCCTTCGGCTTCAGGTAGACTTGAGCAGGACCACAGAACTCCCAGACTATCCGTGCTTCCAGATGGCCTAGCCAGGAGGCGGCATCGCTCCTCACGGGTTACTCAGCTTTCTCCTGAAGGCCTACTGCCAGTTCCTCTGTGAGCATGACTCCCATCGACTACTGAGGCCCCTCACCTGCAACCACGCCAACAGACCAGCCTCAATTCACGCAGTCTCAAACCCGCTCAACAAAGACACCATCCCAATCCAGTGACCATCTAGGAATCTCGCGCGACGCAGCCCCGGTCACGCATCGTCGCGCCGGCTGGCCCGCCCACGACCCGCCCATTCAATGGATCCCGTCCATCCCCCTCACTCCCTCAACTCCCTCAACTCCCTCAAATTGTACAATTCCCGCCACTCCTTCCCGATCCGCCGCGCCCCCGTCTTCCGCTCCTCCCGACTCCTTCCGCCAAACCAACTCCGGTTCCGTTCAAACCACCCGTCAATGAACCCGCGGCTCCCGAGAATCACTCCATCGGTAAAGTGACGCACACGCCGCAGCAGCAGTTCCGTCCGGATCCCAGCTTCGCCCTCCAGACGCGCCCTCGTCCTTTCACTCAGTCCCTTCCGCACCACCCGTCCTTTCTCATCAATTCGAGGTCGTCCCGCAATCCCCAGCAACCGTCGGTACCTCACCAAAGCCTGCAGTTCCCTCCTCCGGCGCTGCCGATCCGTTTCCACCGGAGCCGGCGCACCCAAAGCCCAGCCGTGAACCCGTTCCGCCGTCCACCCGGTCACCTTCACCAATCCCTCTACCGCTAACACCTTCCCGGCCATGGCTTCAGCGTACCCGCACCACCGGTAATCCCCCGGATCGCTCACGATCCCGCCCCTCACAGGATTCAGGTCAATGTAGGCACTCATCGTGCGCAGCGCCGTGTGATCATCCTCCACAATAACACTCTTGTAGCGCCCCTCCCACAGCGTGCCCTTCCGGCCCGCCCGCCGGTTGTACCACTGCGAAAACCGCTGCTTGAGCGACTTCGCAAACTCCGTCAGTCGGAACATCCGGCCCAGCATCCGCTGCCGCCATTCCTCGATCACGGCGCCGTTGCCGCTTTCCTCATACATCGCAAACTGACGCGACATTCCCTTCCGCCACGCATCCCCTACCGACGCCTTCCAGCGCTCCAGCACCGTTTCCAGTGGAAGATCAAACCCCTCCGGCCGACGCGGCACCCTCAGCAGAATGTGAAAGTGGTTGCTCATCACGCAATACGTCAGGATCTCGACCCCGTGAAATGCGTTCAATGACCGCATCATGCGGACAAACTCTTCCTTTTCGGGCTCCCCGAAGATGTACCTGCCGTCCACCACGCGCGAACAGACGTGGTAAACCCCGGCTTCAGTCTCCGGCTCAGTGTAGACGCGTGGCTTGGCCATAAATAATACGGCCACTCTACAACTGCGGCACTGCCGTCGTCAAGCGGCATCGAGAATTTCTTCATCGCCTGTTCACCCCTCCCACTTCCCAAGAGGCCCGTCTCCATGAACGATCCCCACTTCCAGCTCCCAACTTCCATAAGAGGTCTGTCTTCTTGTCCCCTCGTCAAGATCCCAAGTCCCAAATCCCCCCTCCCCACCCGCCTTCGCGGCCCATTTCCCTCCGGACGCCCCGCCATTCCGCGGAATGCTCCCATCGCCATGCCCTCCTCCGCCTGCCCCGGTTTCCACCGCGCTCTCACCATGAGCCGCCGCCGCCTCATCGGAGCTGGCCTCTCCGGTCTGATGGGCCTTTCCCTCCCAAAAATCCTCCGCGCCTCCAGCCAGTACGACGGCCCCAAACCCAAAACCCGCGCCCGCAGCGTCATCTTCCTCTTCCAATGGGGCGGCCCATCCCATCTCGAAACCTTCGACATGAAACCCAACGCCGCCGACCAGTTCCGCGGCCCCCACCGCCCCATGCGCTCCGCCTGCCCGGACATCGACATCAACGACAGGCTCCCTCTCACCGCCCGCATCATGGACAAGGTCTCCGTCGTCCGCTCCGTCCACCACGACATGACCAATCACAACTCCGCAGGCTACTACGCCCTCACCGGCAAACGCCCACCCACCGACGACCAGCGCCTCCGCGAATCCATCGACCTCTTCCCCGGCTACGGCAGCGTCGCCGACCACCTCCTCTCCGCCAAAGACCCAGCCCTCCCAGCCTACGTCAGCTACCCTCACATCATCAGCGACGGCACCGCCGTCCCCGGCCAGTTCGCCAGCTTCCTCGGCAAACAACACGACCCCCTCTTTGTCCCCGCCGACCCCAACGACGACGCCTTCAACCTCCCCCAATTCAGCCTCCCCCAGGGCCTCTCCATGGACCGCCTCCACCACCGCCGCGGCCTCCAGCAGTTCATCGACTCCCAAAGCCGCCTCATGGACTACAGCGCCGAAGCCCGCGGTCTCGATGAGTACTACCAGAAGGCCCTCGCCATGCTCCAGAGCCCCCGCGTCCGCGACGCCTTCCAGCTCTCCGCAGAACCCCCGGCCATCCGCGACCGCTACGGCCGCTCCACCTACGGCCAGGGCTGTCTCCTCGCCCGCCGCCTCGCAGAAAGCGGCGTCCGCTTCATCACCTGCTACTTCAGCGAAAGCATCGGCGGCCAGAGTACCACTCAGGGCGGCTGGGACACCCACGGCTTCAACAACACCCGCATGTTCCCCATCATCGAACAGTACCACCTCCCTATCACCGAACAAACCCTCCCCACTCTCCTCCTCGACCTCGAACAACGCGGCATGCTCCACGAAACCCTCGTCGTCTGGATGGGCGAATTCGGCCGCACCCCCAAAATCAACGCCAGCACCTCCCGCGACCACTGGCCCCAGTGCTACTCCGTCCTCCTCGCCGGCGGCGGCGTGAAACGCGGCTTCGTCTACGGCGCCTCCGACGAAACCGGCAGCAAACCCGCAGAAAACCCCGTCACCCCCGACGACATCGCCGCCACCATCTACTACCTCATGGGCATTGACCCACGCTCCGAAATCACCGACGCCCAGGGCCGCCCCCTCATGATCTCCAGCGGCAACCCCATCATGGACCTCATCGCATAACATCTCTCTCCCGCCTGCCTCCTAACACTCCATAAACCACCCCCACCATGCCTCCCCTCTCCATCCTCGCCTCCCTCCTCCTCGCCTGCGCCCTCGCCAATCCCGCCGCCGCCGCAGACCCCGTCCGCGTCCTCGTCTGGGACGAACAGCAGCCAGAACAGAAAAAAGCCTACGGCGACAAATTCCTCGGCGAAACCATCGCCGCTCACCTCGCCACCCTCCCCGGCCTAACCGTCAAATCCGTAAACCTCAAATCCCCGGAACAAGGCCTCGACTCCGCCACTCTCGATAAAACCGACGTCATCGTC
The DNA here is from genome assembly GCA_027483175.1 of Verrucomicrobiaceae bacterium. Lineage (GTDB taxonomy): Bacteria > Verrucomicrobiota > Verrucomicrobiia > Verrucomicrobiales > V1-33 > V1-33. Next base: position 48,580 of record JAIXVE010000121.1, read on the forward strand.
TGGTGGGGCCACGTCCAGCACCAGGCCGTCAATGTCGCCAGCGTCGAACGCGTCGTCGAACGCGTCCTCACCGGCCGTCTCTCCCTCGTCGCCCTCCACTCCGCTCACTGGTCCCGCCCCTTCGTCCGCCTCATGCAGGAACGCGCCCGCTCCGACGCCAGCGCCTCCATCCCCGAAAACCTCCGCGCCTCCGCCACCATCGAATCCACTAACGAACAATGCATCGGCGTCGGCGTCAAACCAGACGCCCGTCTCACCCCGTTCCTCGAAAAAACCGGCGACTCCTCATGGCGCCTCACCCTCCCCGCCTGCGTCTTCCCCGCCTACCGTGCCGACGGTGCCCCCAGCCACGTCACCACGCTCCTCCCCAAACACCCCATCGCCTCCGGTCTCCCCGAAAAATGGGACATCTCCCAGACCGAAATGTACAGCGAACCCTTCCACGTCCCCAAACCCGACGCCGTCATCTTCGAAGAACGCTGGGATAAAGGCGAGTGGTTCCGCAGCGGCTGTCTCTGGAACGTCGGCAGCGGCCGCGTCTTCTACTTCCGCCCAGGCCACGAATCCTATCCAGTCTTCACCCAGCCCAACCCCCTCCGCGTCATCGAAAACGCCGTCCGCTTCCTCGCCACCCCACCCACCAAATAACTCCCCTCACCTCCCCAGCGCCGCCGCAATCTGCGCCCGCCATTCCTCCGCCGCTTCCCCAGGCGTCGAACCATCGCTCGGATACAGAATCCCGCGCGACACGTTCACCAGCGCCGGAGCCCGCCGGCCCGACCCGCGCAACGCCGCCAGATCACCCCCCTGCGCCCCTAACCCAGGCACCAGCAGCGGCGCATCCGGCAGCAGCGGCAGAATGTCAGGATCAGCATTCGTCAGCCCCACCACAAACCCCACATCCGCAGGCGCTCCCGCCGCCCGGTCCGCCATCTCCCCCACCAGCTCAAATACCCGCCGCCCGTCCGCCAGCCGCTGCTTCTCAATGTCCTCCGCCCCCGGATTCGACGTCACCGCCAGCAGATACAGCCCCCGGCCCTCGCACGCCAGAAACGGCTCGATCGAATCAAACCCCAGAAACGGATTCAGCGTCACCGCGTCCGCCCCCAGCGCCTCGAACGCCGCCTGCGCATAATACCGCTGCGTCTCCCCGATATCGCTCCGCTTCGCATCCAGAATCACCGGAATGTCCCGCGGCACCGCCGCAATCACCGCCTCCAGAATCGCCACCCCGCGCGACCCCATCGCCTCGAAATAAGCACTGTTAGGCTTGAAACACGCCGCATGCGGAGCCGTCTCCTCAATCACCCGCAGACAGAAATCCTTCACCGGTTCACCCGTCAGCCCGGGCCTCGGATCCAGTCCCACACAGAGATTGCTGCCGGTCGCCGCAATGCGGGCACGAAGTTTGTCAAGGTATCGCATGTCAGGTGTTTGGTCAGAGTCGTTCCAGCAGCTTCTCACCCCCTAGCACCACCATCGCCACCCTCCCCCGCAGCCGCTTCCCCAGAAACGGCGTGTTCGCACTCTTGCTGCGCAGAAATTCACGATCCACCACCGTCTCCGCCCCCGGATCAAACAACACCGCATCCGCCACCGCACCCTCCGCAATCACCGGCACCGGCAGCCCCAGCAGCCGCCGCGGAGCCGCACTGAACCGCTCCACTAGCGTCTCCCAACTCAGCCGCCCGCTCGCCACAAACCGCTCATGCAACGCCGGCAGCGCCGTCTCCAGTCCCGTCATCCCGAACGGTGCCGACGCAAAATCACATTCCTTCTCAAACGCCGTCCGCGGCGCATGCGCCGTCACTAGCACATCCAGCGTCCCATCCACCAGCCCACCCAGCAGCGCCTCCCCGTCCGCCGCAGGACGCAACGGCGGCTTCACCTTGAACGACGTGTCGTAATCCCCCACATCCGCATCCGTGAACAGCAGATGATGCACCGCCACCCCTGCCGTCACAGCCACCCCCTCACGCTTGTGCCGCCTCACCGTCTCCACCCCTCGCGCCGTCGTCACCTGCAGCACATGTAGCCGACTCCCGCAACTCTGCGCCAGCCGGATATCCCGCGCGATCCCGATCTCCTCCGCACACGCCGGCAACCCCGGCAATCCCAGACTGCACGACACCCCGCCCTCATGCATCGTCCCCCCAGCCGACAACTCCCTCACATCCCCGCACGTCCCCACCAGAATCCCAATGTCCCGCGCATACTGCAGCGCCCGCCTCAACAGCAGCGGATTGTGCACCGCCTCCCCAGCATCCGTAATCATCACCGCCCCGCGCTCCGCCATCCCCCCGATCTCCGCCAGCTCCTTCCCCGCCCGCTGCTTGCTCAGGCACCCAGCCACCACCACCGGAATCCGCGACTGCCTCGCAGCCATCTCCACCACACTCTGCACCATCCCCCCATTGTCCACCGCAGGCATCGTGTCCGGCATCACCAGCAATCCCGTAAACCCACCATTCACCGCCGCCTCCGTCCCGCTCCCCACCGTCTCCGCATCCTCCCGACCAGGCTCCCGCAAGTGCGCCTCCAGATCAAATAACCCAGGCAGCAACACCTTCCCCTCCCCACTCACCACCCGCACCCCAGCCCCCACCAACTCGCCCTCACCAGGAAAAACCCACCGTCCCTCCAACCACGCGACATCAGCCACCCGCACCGGTGTCCCGTCCCCGGGCACCACCGTCACTCGCTGGAATAAGATCGCTTCATTCATCAGACCCGCCGCTTATAGAAAGCACCCCAGCCACACGCAAGGGACAAACTCACCAGCCCACTTGACAAACCACTCCCTCTCCCCAAATTACACTCTCCCCCCCAAATCACTCGCCGGTGTAGCTCAGTGGTAGAGCAGCGCATTCGTAATGCGCGGGTCAGCGGTTCAAATCCGCTCACCGGCTCCAGCTAATTCGCTGAACCTCAAGCATCCCGCCACACCCCCCATTTGAGGGGATTGCGGCGTCGGGACTGCTTTGTCCTTGCGGCTCAGGTGGTTGTGGATAATGCGATCGAGTCCTCACATATCCATTAATCTAAACCCAATCCACAAGCCTATGTTGTCTCTTTTCTCCCGCGCCTCCCTCGCCGCTGCCGCCATCGCCCTCACCCAGCAGGCCGCCACCGCCGCCACCATCTACACAAGCCGCGCCGCCTTCGATGCCGCCAACACCGGCTTCTCCACAACCGTCACCGATTTCGAGGGCGTCGTCGGTACCAGCGTCCCGGCAAACTACGACGCCTACACCGGCTACCAGACAACCTCCGTCAACGGCATCACCGTCGACGGCAACAAATACGTCGGCTCAGGACCATTCGGCTACGAAACCTACCTCATCCACGCCAGCTCCAGCGGAGGTCTTTACCATATCGCCGGCAATCACACTCTCGTCCTCGGCAGACAATCCGGACTGATCGACGTCGCCCCCAATATCTTCGTCTATGGCTTCGACTACAGGCTCGACAGAAACCAGAACTCCTTCCCCACCACCGTCTCGGCCTTAGTCACCTTCGCGGACACCAGTACCGCAAACTATACCCTCGACATCATCAACGGCACCTCCTTCTGGGGCATCTACAGTGCCTCGGCCATCGACACCATCAGCTTCAGCAGCGCGCAAACCGGTGGCACGTACACCGGCCTCTACACCCCCTACCTCCTCGTCGACAACGTCGTCTCCGCCGTCCCCGAACCTTCCCAAAGCATCGCCTCCGGCCTCGTCGCAGGCTTCGCCCTGAGCATCGTCGGCCGCCGGAACCGCAAAAAGGCCACCGCCGCCATCTGATCCCTCCATCATCACTCCCTTACCTCGAAGCCGCCGGTCACCCCGGCGGCTTCTTTGTGCCACCATCACATCCCACCACCCATGAACCCGCTTTCCTCACACCACTCCCTTCCCACCACCCTCCTCGCCGCCGCCCTCCTCACCCTCTCCCCACTCGCCGCCCACGCCGCCACCACCTTCACCAGCCGCGACGCCTTCAACGCCGCCACCACCACCCTCACCACAACCTCCAACGACTTCGAATCCCTCGTCGGCACCCCCGGCTTCCCAGATAACTACCCCGGCGGCGGCGGCTATACCACAAACTCCTCCTCCGGCATCATCGTCGACCACGCCACCTTCGTCGGCAGGATCGGCCTGTACGATTACGAAACCTCTATCCTCCATAGCAGCGTCGCCGGTGGCCTCTACAGCCTCGACGGCGATTACTCGCTCCTCCTCGGCAGAGAATCGGCTATCGTCACCTTCGACACCGACGTCTTCGCCTTCGGCTTCGAATTCCGCCTCGACAGAAATCTGCGCACCGACCTTCCTTTCGCCTCCGTTAAAATGGCTGCCCTCTTCAGATTCGAAGACAGCTCCATGGACGTCTATGATCTCATCACTCCCACCAACGACTCTTCCTTCTTCGGCGCCTACAGTGCCTCGGCCATCCGATCCATCGAATTCTTCTGTGAACAACTCCCCGAGTACTACAACGGGCCACGCACCCCCTACTTCCTCCTCGACAACGTCGTCTCAGGCACCGTCTCCGCCGTCCCCGAACCCTCCCAAAGCATCGCCTCCACCCTCGTCGCAGGTTTCGCCCTCACCATCATCAGCCGACGGAACCGCAAATCCATAACCGCCACCCGCTGACCCCCTCACCGCCCACCTCACAAGCCTCCTCCGCACAAGATAGCCGCAGGCTCTGGACTGCTGTCAGCATTACAGCTCTCTCTGCACGCGGAGTGCGCCTACCCGCCCCCTCCCAACACGCCCCCCGGGAACGCTGAGCTCCTGCTCGGCCCCTCTCTCCCAACATGCCCCCAACTCACCCTCTCTAGCCTCTCTACCCTCTCGATCCAATCCGTCAGATCCGCCAGATCCGTCCGATTCCTCTCCCCCACGAGCCATCTCAAATTTCAAATCTCAGATCTCAAATCCCCCTCCCCCCCCCCCCCCCCCCCCCCCCCCCCCCCCCA
>JAIXVE010000101.1 GCA_027483175.1 Verrucomicrobiaceae bacterium
CTCTCCCAACAAGAACGCGCCAACGGCGCACCCTAACACAGCCCAGGGCCACGCCCTGGGTCCACCCCACCCCATACCCAGAGCCCTGAAGGGGCGCCCTAACCTCACCCGTGGCGGCAGACCATCCCTCCAAACACGCCCCCTCCGAACAAGCCAGCCGCAGGCTCTGTACTGCTGTGAGCAATCACAGCTCTCCCTGCGCACGGAGTGCGCCTACCCGCCCTCCCAACACGCCCTTCCCACTTCCCACTTCCCACTTCCCACTTCCCACTTCCCACTTCCCACTTCCCACTTCTCACTTCCCACTTCCCACTTCCCACTTCTCACTTCTCACTTCCCGGAAACCGCCCCCCGCAATCGATACTCCTCCCGCGCCCCGCGAATCACCTCGTGATTCCGCTCAGCCCATTCCACCAGCGGCTCGATCCTTGCCAGCAGCGATTCCCCCAGAGTCGTTAGCCGATACTCCACCTGCGGAGGAATCGTGGGATGAATCGTCCGCGTCACATAACCATCCCGCTCAAGCGCCCGCAGCGTCTGCGCTAGCATCCGCTGCGAAATATCCCCGATCGCACGCTTCAATGCCGTGAACCGCAACACCCCCGCCTGCGCCAGCGTCAGCAGAATCAGCAGACTCCAGCGATCCCCAATGCAGTCCAGCACATCGCGCACCGGACACAGCTTCGCGTGGTCCGTGCCTCGCTCGACGGGAAGAAAAGGTAGATTCATGGCAGCATCGGTTACTTCAAAGTAACTCAGTAACAAAAACACCCCCTCTTGTGGGATTTTCATTACGGTATACAATCGTAACCAAGGTTGGAATCAGTACCGACCTTTTCAGCATTGGCAACCCTCCAGCAACAGGGTCGCCCACCCTGAATCCCATCACCCATCCCAAACCACCCCACCACCATGATCGCACTCACCGGAGCCACCGGCCAACTCGGCCGCCTCGTCATCGAACACCTGCTTCGCATGCAGGTCAATCCCTCGTCCATCGTCGCCATCGTCCGCAACCCAGCCAAAGCTCACGACCTCGCCGCCACAGGCATCACCGTTCGGCAGGCCTCCTACGATGACGGCAACGCCCTCACCGCCGCCCTCAAGGACGTGCGCCGTCTCCTCCTCATCTCCTCCAGCGAACTCGGGCAACGCACCGCCCAGCACGCCCACATCATCTCCGCCGCCACTCATGCAGGCACCCCGGAAATCATCTACACCAGTCTCCTCCATGCGGATTCCTCTCCCCTCAACCTCGCCGAAGAACACCTCGCCACCGAAGCCCTCATCGCCGCATCCGGCCTCGCCTTCACCATCCTCCGCAACGGCTGGTACACCGAAAACTACACGGCCTCCATTCCCTCCGCCCTCGCCCACGGTGCCCTCGTCGGCAGCGCAGGCGACGGCCGCATCGCCTCCGCAGCACGCACCGATTACGCCGAAGCCGCCGCTCTCGTCCTCGCTCGCCAGGAACCTCTCACCGGAACCACCCACGAACTCGCCGGCGACGACGACTTCACCCTGACCCAGTTCGCCGCCGAGATCTCCCGCCAGTCAGGCAAACCCATCTCCTATCACAACCTGCCCGAAGCAGACTACCGCGCCATCCTCCTCTCCGCCGGCCTGCCCGAACCCCTCGCCGCCGGCCTGGCCAGCTGGGACGTCGGCGCGTCACAAGGCGCCCTCTTCGACAACCACCGCCAGCTCAGCCACCTCATCGGTCGCCCCACCACCCCATTGGCAGATTCCGCAAAAGCAACGCTCACTCAGCTGCCCTGACCCTCCACCACCGCTCCCGACAAAGCATCCCCCTCCGCATCGACGACCGCCAGCGAGTTAGCCAATCCCCCACCCAACCGACCCAACCCACCCAACACCCCAACCCCACGCCGCGCCGATCTTGCTTCCGCAAGACACCCACGCTATCTCCTCTCCCCATGTCACTCCGCTCCCTGCTGTTCCTCGCCGCTGCCACCCATACCCTCGCCAGCCCCGCAGCAGAAACCAAGGATGATGCCCTGAACGCGTGGTTCGCCAAACCAGCCGCCGACCGCGGCGCTCCCCCATCCGGCCCTCCTCTCTCCCGCGCCGCATCCGAAGCCCTCCTGCCAACCATCATCAGCGCCGCCCGCTCCGGCGCAACCACCGCCGGTCTCGACCAACTCCTCCCCGCTCCCGCCACCCTCGAATCCCTCCGCAGCAACCCGCCCGCAGCACCTCTCCGCCCAGGCATCATCAAAACCATGGGCTTCGAAATGCCCTTCGTCCTCCTCGCCAAAGGCGAAAAACCCAAGGACGGCTGGCCGCTCTTCCTCTGCCTCCACGGCGGCGGCGGCAACGACAAAGCCCCCGGCCCGCACGCATGGGACGTCAACTCACGCGAATGGCAGGCCCAGGTCGCTCTCTTCGAACGCGTCTACGCTCCCGCAGGCATCTACTTCATCCCGCGCATGGCCGACGACCGCAAAGGCCGCTGGTACTTCGACCACAATCAGGACGCCTTCGATAAGGTCATCCGCGCCGCCATCGCCTTCCTCGACGTCAATCCCGACCGCGTCTGCATGCTAGGCATCAGCGAAGGCGGCTACGGTGCCATCCGCTTCGCTGGCAATCGCCCCGACCGCTTCGCCGCCACCAACGGCATGGCCGCCGCAGAACCTCTCGACACTTCCCCCACCGAAAACATGCGCAATGTCGCCCTCCGCATCGACATCGGCGAAAACGACACCATGTTCGACCGCGTCGGCCTCGCCCGCCGCATGGGCGATTCCCTAACCGCCCTCCACCGCAAGGACCCCACCGGCTACGACTTCCTCGTCAACATCCAGAAGGGCCGCGGCCACGGCGTCGACTACGCCCCCGGCCCCCAGTGGATCGCCACCAAAACCCGCAACCCGTGGCCCGACCGCGTCGTCTGGACCGTCCGTCCCTTCGACCACTCCGTCGCCCTCCAGAACTACTGGCTCGCCCTCCCCGCCGCTCCCGCCACCATTCCCCTCCGGCTCAACGCCTCTATCAAAAACAACACAGTCACGCTCTCCGCAGAAACCGACTCCCCGGACGGCTCCTCTCGCCTCCCCGCCTCGTCCGGCCGCATCCTCATCCGTCTCAACGACCACCTCGCCGACCTCGACCGCCCCGTCACCGTCATCCTCAACGGCAAACCCCGCCCTCCCGTCAAAGCCCAACGCTCCCTCGCTACCATGGCCCTCACCATGGCCGAACGCGGCGACCCGCGCCTCTGCTTCCCCGCAGAAATCTCCGTCGATCTCACCGCCCCCTGATCGCCCCCCTAACCCATAAAAAAAGCAGGGCTCCGGTCACCCGAAGCCCTGCCGCGTCATTAACTTAAAGCGTCACTCGCCACCACCTCACTTCGCCGCAATCGGCCGCAGCTTCACATTCCGGAAGCTCACCTTCCCGTGGTCACCCTGCAGGCTGATATAACCTTTCCCGAACTTCGCAAAGTTCTTCATGCTCCCGAACTTGCTAGCCGCCACCCGCTTCTTGAAATCCTCGCTCCCCAGCACGTACTCGAAATACTTCACGCCGTTGATCTCATGCACACACTTGTCAGGTGAAATCACCAGCCGCAGGTGATTCCACTCCCCCGCTGGCTTCGTCGCATCAATCGGCTTCCCCGTCTTAGGATCGTTCTCCGGCTGATACAGGCCGTAAAGCCACCCGCAACGCTGCGGATCCTTCGCCTTCGCATTGTCCTCCAGCTGCAGCTCCGGACCCGTCGCCCACACCGCACCCTCATCATCCGTCGCATGGAAAATCACCCCGCTGTTCGCGCCCTCACCCATCTGAAACTCCAGCGACAGCTCAAACCAGTCATACTGCCCATCCGTGCACAAATCCCCGGCATCGTGCGGATCCACACACGCCAATGTCCCGCCCTCCACTTTCCAACCCGGCCGAATCTTGTCGCTCTTGAAATTGTGCCACCCGCCAAGGTCCTTGCCGTTGAACAGCAGGGTCCAGCCAGCCTTCGTCTCGGCCTCCGTCAAGGTGTTCAATGCCACGGCCTTCGCCGCGTCCTGCGCCGTCGCCAACGCCACAGCTGCCACCGCCGCCGCCGCCAATGTGAATACAAATGATTTCATATGAGTCTCCGCGCATCATCCCGCCTCCCCTCCCCGGCAAGCCAAAATCCCATACCGCTTCACGGCCCGACCTCTCCCTCCTCCTCTCCCTGACATCCCCCTTCCGTCTCAAGTCCTGCTTGTCACCCGCCCGTTCCCAGCGCACCTTCTCCTTTCCCCACCCTCTCATGGACACCGTCCTCAAATTCTTCTCGCAGCCCTTCGTCTGGGGGCTCTGCCTCGGCCTCCTCTTCTTCCTCCTCTCCGTCTGGGGCCACTTCAAAACCAAACGCGAATTCCGCCGCTACCGCCGCCACCTCAGCGACAAACTCGAACTCGAAGCCCGCCAGTACGAACTCGTCCGCAAAGAAAAAGAGGTCCTCGCCAAGGAAAACGAAAACCTCCGCCTCCGCATCGGCCAGCTCAGCGAAAAACCTGACCAGAAACTCACCCGCGACCTCGAAATCTTCACCCGCGCCGAAAAACGCATGATGATCCAGGCCCCCGGCTTCGCCGGCGCATGGGAATCCGCTAAAGCCGCCGCCGTCGACGAACTCACCGCCGAAGACCAGGGCCGCAGTCTCCCCAAACGGCTCTTCTCCAGAATCTTCGGCGCATCCTCCACCCGCGACGCCCTCCCCCAGGAAGCCTCCGCCTCGTCCCCTCCCTCGCAGGCCACCGACGCCACCGTCTCCCCAGCCGATAGCCAGCCCCAAAGCCAGCCCGAATCCCGCTGACTCCGCCCGGCATGGCCTCCGCACTCCTCTCCCCCTCGCAGGCTTCCCCCTCGCCAGCTCTCCTCGTCAGCGGCCTCCGCCGCTCGTTCGATGACGGTGCCATCGCCGTTCACGACCTCTCCTTCCACATCAATCAAGGCGAGGTCGTCGGGCTCCTCGGTGCCAACGGTGCAGGCAAAACCACCGCCATGCACATCATCCTCGGGCTCATGACCCCAAGCGCCGGCTCCGTCCGGATCTTCGGCATGGACCCGCTCACCCACCGCGAAGCCATCCTCCGCCGCTGCAACTTCGCCTCCGCCTACACCGGCCTCCCCGGCAATCTCCTCGTCTGGCAGAACCTCACGGTCTTCGGCCGTCTCTACGGCGTCAAAAACCTCAAGGCACGCATCGCCGAGCTCCTCGACATGTTCGAAATCGCTCACCTCAGAAACCGCGTCACCTCCCAGCTCTCCGCAGGCGAATCCACCCGCCTCCATCTCTGCAAGTCCCTCCTCAATGACCCGGGCCTCCTCATGCTCGATGAGCCCACCGCCAGTCTCGACCCAGACATCGCCGACAAGGTCCGCGGCATCCTCCGCCGCATCCAGCGCGAACGCGGCATCGCCATCCTCTACACCAGCCACAACATGCGCGATATCGAGGAGGTCTGCGACCGCGTCATCTTCATGCACAAAGGCCGCGTCGTCGCCAGCGGCACCCCCACCGAGGTCCTCGCTGGCTTCAAAGAAAACTCCATGGAAAATGTCTTCATCCGCATCGTCCGCGGCGGCGATCTCGAAGAAGCCCCCGCCACCTCTTCTCCCGCTCCATCGTAATCACCATGGCTCAGGACTTGCTTTGACGATCCTTTCCCTCTCTCTACTCTCTTCCCCTCCCACCGATTCCCCTCATGTCCACCGGTAGCATCGGCCGCAATCTCCTCATCGCTCGCAAAGCCCGCGGGCTCTCCCCAGAGGACGCCGCCTTCCACACCCACATCCCCGCGGCAAGGCTCACCGAACTCGAAAACGACGACTACTCCGGGTTCGCCAACCGCGTCTACGCCAAGGGCTTCATCCGCATCTACAGCCGCTTCCTCGGCATCGACCTCTCCCGCGAACTCAATGCCTTCGATACCTCCGACCCAGACGCCCCGGACCCCACTCACGAGAAAAAAGTCAAGGCCCCACGCCACTTCTTCCTCTCCGCACCTCCACGCCGCCCACGCCAGCAGGGCCGCATGCTCGCCGCCACCAGCATCATCATGGCCGGCCTCGCCATCGCCTACATCAACCGCCTCGAAGCCAACGCCTTCTCCAAAGCAGAATCCTCCTTTCGCAAAAACCAGCCGCGCGAACTCCGCATGACCGCCTACGCCGACCCGGATTCCCTCCGCCCAGGCCCAGGCATGCCCCAGGACCCTCCCGCCCCCAAACCCGCCGCGCCCACCCCGGCCCCAGCACCCGCGGAAACCCCCGCGGAAACCCCGGCAGCCATCACCCCGCCCGACCCCTCCGCTCAGCCTTCCCCATCCGACATCTACACCCC
>JAIXVE010000304.1 GCA_027483175.1 Verrucomicrobiaceae bacterium
CAGCCGCGGTGGGGGATGGGGGTTTTCCACTTCACGTTCTGGGATTCGCTCCATGTGACGGGGAGGTTGGAGGCGTCGGCGTGGCCGGTGCCGTGGGTGCCGCGGAAGCCCTGCCATGAGTCGGCGGCGAGGGTTGGGAGCGTTAGGGCGAGGAAGAAGGGAAGGAAGCGGTTCATGCGGGTGGGAGGCGTGAAGGCAGCAATGGCTGGGGAGCGGGGGTGATGCGACGGGGCGGGCGGGCGCGTTTACGGAGCGGGCCAGAGGGCTTGGAGGTCGGCGAGGGAGAGGTCGGCGAGGGAGACGACGGCGAGGTGGGCGGAGGGGAAGGAATCGACAGGGTGGGTGGTGGCGACGGCGACGGCTTTGGCGTTGGCGGCGAGGGCGGCGGCGATGCCTGCGTGGGCGTCTTCGATGACGACGCAGAGGTGCGGGGGGATGCCGATGGAATTGGCGGCGTGGAGGAAGACATCGGGCGCGGGTTTGCCGTGCTGGACGTCGGCGGCGGCGGAGATGGACTGGAAGAACGGGGCGAGGCCTGTTAGTTCCATGATGAGGTCGATGTTGGCGCGGTCGGTGGAGGAACCGACGGCGCAGGGGATGTGGGCGTCGCGGAGAGATTCGAGGAGCGAGCGGACGCCGGGGAGGGGTTCGATGCCGGAGGCGCGGATGGCGTCGCGGTAGAGGGCTTCCTTGCGGAGCCCGAGGGCGGCGATGGTGGCGGCGTCGCCGGGGGCGGCCCATGTGGTGAAGTTAGGGATGATGCGGTCGTTGCGCATGCCGAAGGTCGCTTTGAAGAAGCCTGGGGGGAGCGGCTGGCCGAGTTCGGCGGCGAGGAGGTCCCATGCGGATTCGTGGGCGGCGTGGGAGTCGACGACGACACCGTCCCAGTCGAAGAGGACGCCGTGGGGCGGGATGGGGGACATGTCAGGAGAAGTGGAGTTTATGGAGGACGTCGAGGTTATCGACCATGAGGTCAGGTTCGGCGGTGGCGATGACTTCCGGGAATTCGTAGCCGGTGAGGACGGCGACCGAGCGGATGCCGCCGGCTTTGGCGGTGTGGACATCGTGGCGCATGTCGCCGATCATGATGGTGTCGTGGGTGGCGAGATTGTGCTCGGCGAGGATGGAGGCGATGCGTTCGCGTTTATCGAAGACACCGGCGTGGATGCGTTCGAAGAAGTGGTCGAGGCCGAGGTTGGCGGCCTGGCGTTCGACGGCGTCCTGGGGTGCGCTGGAGAGGACGAAGAGGCGGAGGTTGCGGGCGGCGCAGGCTTCGAGGTATTCGCGGGCGTGGGGGATGATGGTGACGGGCTGGCGGGAGGCGCGGAAGGCGCGGTGCCAGATGGGGTCGAGTTCTTCGAGGGTGACGCCGGGGAGGTGTTCTTCGTAATAGCCTGAGAAGGGGAGGCGGAACGAGCGGCGGAACTGGTCGCGGGACATGGGTTCGCGGCCGAAGTGCTGGAGGACGGAGTTGGTGGCTTCGAGGACTGGGGGCAGATCGTCGACGAGGGTGCCGGACCAGTCGAAGAGGATGTTGCGAGGCGTCATGGGGGATGGAGAGAGCGTGGGGTGGGGCGGTGCAAGGGCGCGGGTTGGAGGTGGTGCGGGGAGTGGAGGGATGGAATTTGCGTTGTGTCCGGGGGAGAAGCGGGTGTAGGGCGGAGGCTGTGTCCAGTTTTCACCGAGCTTCTCTTGCGTCAGCGGTTGCGTTAGTGGTGGGGAACATGATTGGGACGGGGGTATTCGGGGCGCTGGGGTATCAGGTGGCGGCGCTGCCGTCGGGTTTTGTGATTGTGCTGCTGTGGGTGACGGGCGGGTTGCTGGCGTTGTGCGGGGCGGTGAATTATGCGGAGTTGAGTGCGGCGATGCCGAGGTCGGGCGGGGAGTATGCGCTGTTGTCGGAGTTGTATCATCCGGGGGTTGGGTTTGTGGGTGGGTGGGTGTCGCTGACGGCGGGGTTTCCGGCACCGGTGGCGTCGTCGGCGCTGTTGTTTTCGGCGTATCTGACATCGGCGCTGCAGGTGACGTGGCCGATGGGTGAGAAGGTGATGGCGGCGGGCTTGGTGACGGTGCTGACGGGGGCGCATCTGGTGTCGGTGCGGGCGTCGGGGAGGTTTCAGACGGTGATTACCGGGGCGAAGGTGGTGCTGATGGGTGGGTTGATTGTGGTGGGGATGGTGGCTGGGGGAGCGGGGGAGGTGAGGTTTGTGCCGGTGGCTGGGGATGGCGGGCTGGTGGCTGGGCCCGGGTTTGTGCTGTCGCTGTTTTATGTGATGTATGCGTATGCGGGGTGGAATGCGGCGTGTTATGTGGCTGGGGAGGTGGAGAATCCGCAGCGGAACGTGCCGCGGGCGCTGCTGCTGGGGACTGGTCTGGTGATGCTGTTGTATACGTTATTGAATGCGGCGATGCTGCGGGCGGCTCCGCTGGCGGAGTTGGCGGGGCGGGCGGATCCTGCGGTGGTGGCGGCGGGTCGGTGGTTTGGGCCTGCGGGTGGCGGGGTGGTGGGATTGCTGGTGGCGGCGGGGTTGGTGTCGACGGTGAGTGCGATGACGTGGACTGGGCCGCGGGTGGCGCAGGCGATGGGTCGGGATTGTGCGGCGCTGGGTTTTCTGGGGTCGACGACGCGGGAGGGGGTGCCGCGGACGGCTGTGCTGGTGCAGTATGTGCTGGTGCTGGCGCTGATTTTTTCGAGTTCTGTGGAGCAACTGATGATCCGGACCGAGTTTGTGGTGCAGGTGTTTCTGCTGCTGACGGTGTGGGGGGTGGTGAAGCTGCGGCGGAGTGATCCGATGCTGGAGCGGCCGTATCGTGCGTGGGGTTATCCGGTGACGACGGTGCTGTTTCTGGCGGCGACGGGGATGATCATGGGGATCATGGTGAAGCAGCGGCCCGATGAGGCGAAGTGGGGGGCGGGGCTGGTGATGATCGGGGTTCTGGTGTATCTGTGCAGCAAGTCGGGTGAGGGGAAGGGAAAGAAGCGATGAAGGGAGGAGCAAGCTGATGGAGGAGGAGAGTGAGTTGCCGGAGCCGAGGCCGCGCGCGTTTGTGGCGGCGTGTGGCTATCTGGAGTTAGGGCTGGCGGATCTGGCGCTGGAGGAACTGGAGGAGTTAGGCGAGATGGGGCGGCGGGATGCGGCGGTGAGAGAGCTGCGGGTGGCGGCGAGGATTCAGCTGAAGCAGTGGGAGGAGGCGATCGAGGAAGGGCATGCGTTGTGCCGGGACGAGCCTGAGTGTGCGGCGGCATGGCTGCATACGGCGTTTGCGCTGCATGAGGCGGGGAGGACGCGGGATGCGTGTGCGCTGCTGCTGTCGGCGCACGACGTGGCGCGGCGCGATCCGTTGTATCACTACAACATGGCGTGCTATCTGGCGGTGCTGGGGGATCCGCAGAATGCGGAGGTGAGCCTGCGGGTGGCGTTTGCGGCGAGGCCGTCGCTGCGGCGGTATGCGAAGGGCGACCCTGACTTGAAGACGCTAGGGCCGTTTGAGGACTGGTGAGTGGCGGGGAGTCAGCGGAGACGGCGGACGCGGAAGAATTCCTTGCTGCCGGGAGTGATGCCGACGGCGTTGACGGAGAAGGACGGGGATTCGCCGGCGAACTGGGCGGAGGCGTCGGGGAGCCACGTGGCGAGATCCGGGGAGCGTTCGAGGGTGAAGTCGGCGAGGGAAGCGCCGGGGGCGGAGAAGTCGATGACGACGGCGTTGGGGGTGCCGGTGACGCCGGTGATGACTGGGGTGGGAGGCGGGAGCGGTTCGAAGGCGATGGCGAAGGTGGCGTCGGAGCCGGTGGTGGCTTTGGAGGTGCCGCCTGGGGCGAAGACGCGGAGGAGCTGGTTGCCGGAGCTGAGCATGTAGACATTGCCGGCTGGGTCGAAGGCGATGTCGCGTGCGGCGACGGTGACTGGGGTGGTGGTGAGGAGCGAGTAGCGGTTGAAGTCGAAGAGCCCGGTGCCGACGTGGACGATGTGGAAGGCGTTGTCGCGGCGGAGGACGGCGAGGAACTGACCGTCATCGGTTAGGTCGGCGGCGACGGTTTCGGTGAAGACATCGCGGAGGGTGAGGTCGCCTTTGAAGGTGCGCCATGAAGTGAGGGAGCTGTCGAGCGTGATGCCGGTGGAGTCGATGATGAAGACCCCGGATTCGCCGCCGTTGGCGCGGCGCTGGGTTTTGTAGAACGTGCCGGTTTTGGAGCGGACGAGGTCGGCGGTCTGGGAGGCGAAGGCGATGCCGGCGCTGGAGAGACGGAGGGGCGGGCCGTTGAGGGGGACGAACGGGGCTTCGGCGTTGAGGCGCCATTCCCAGAGACTGTTGGTCTGGGACTGGGTGGTGGCGAGTCTGTCGTCCTGGAGGTCCTCATCGATGACCCAGAGATTGAGGTCGCTGGTGGCGAGTGAGCCTGCGACGGCGACGGCGGCGATGGAGCCGTGGATGCGGGAGTCGGTGACTGGGAAGGGGGAACCGACTGGTCCGGCGAGGAGATTGGTGCCGTTGGCGACATCGGCGTCGGTGGCGTAGAGCGAGCCGGTTTGGTCGGACCAGTCGGCGATGTAGAGCGTGCCGTCGTCGCCCGCGGTGAGACGGTAGGGGCTTTCGGTGCTGGCGGTGAAGTTGAGGCCGCCGGTGAGCGGGCTGGTGCCGAGGGGGGTGGCGGAGAGGTCGGCGTTGAGGGGGTAGATGCCTTCCGGGACCGAGCGGCCGGTGAGGGTGGTGCCGGAGGAACCGACGGAAACGTAGACTCGGCCGAAGGCGCGGCTTTTGGGGGAACGGGCGATGCAGACCCCGCGGCCGTTGACGAACTGGTTGAGCGGGTTGGCGTCGGAGCTGATCTGCTGGAGGGTGCCGGAGCGCCAGCCTGGAGGGGCGGCTTTCTCGACGATGATCTGCCATGAGGTGGCTCCGGCGGAGTCGAACGAGTGGGTGCCTGCGGGGCGCGGGCCGAGGTTGAGGGTGGAAGCGCCGTTGTTGAGGGAGACGGTGACCTTATCGGCGGACTCGTTGAGGATGAAGGAGATGGTGCTGCCTGAGACGGAGAGGCCGGAGGCGTAGGGGGCGGCGAGGGACGTGCCGGTGAGGAGCGAGAGCGTGGCGAGTTGGAGCAGGGAGGGTTTCATGGGCGGGCGGAGCAGGGAATCGGGTGAAGG
>JAIXVE010000220.1 GCA_027483175.1 Verrucomicrobiaceae bacterium
CCCCTCCAAACCTCAAAACAAACAGCGGCCCCGGATCTCCTCCAGGGCCGCTGCTCTCTGCCTGATCTCTCAGGCCACATTCTTCATTCTCAGCGGTCGCCAAAACAAATCCCGACCGCACGCGCCGTCTGCACCACTTCGCTCTCCGGCTCCACCAACCGCGGCTTCTCCACCGCTTCCTCAATCGGCACGCTGTCAACATGGTACGCCTGATAACTCACCATGTGCCCGAACTTCCCGTCCTCAATCAGCTTCACCGCCTTCACCCCGAAACGCGTCCCCAGCATCCGGTCCAGGCTCGTCGGACTCCCGCCGCGCTGCAAGTGACCCAGCGTGCAAGAACGAGTCTCCTTGCCCGTCATCTCCGCAATCTTCGCCGCAACCGCTTCACCCACGCCACCCAAACGGTGCTCCGATGACGTGCTCTTCTCCTTCGTCACCAATCCGCCATCCGGCAGCTTCGCTCCCTCCGCCACCACCACCATCGTGCTGTGCAATCCCTTCGCCTCACGTGCCTCAATCGCCTTCTTGATCGGCTCGAACGTGAAAGGAATCTCCGGAATCAGAATCACATGCGCCCCACCGGCCATCCCGCCCCACAACGCAATCCATCCCGCATTCCGTCCCATCACTTCCACCACCATCACCCGCTTGTGACTGTCCGCGGTCGTATGCAGCCGGTCCAGCGCGTCCACCACGGTGCTCACCGCTGAGTCAAACCCGAAGGTCATCGCCGTCGCCGCAAGGTCGTTGTCAATCGTCTTCGGCACACCCACCACCGGAATCCCAGCCTTCATCAGCTGCATCCCCGTCGTCAGCGACCCATCCCCACCCACAATCACCAAGGCCCGGATCTCCAGCAGCTTCAGCGTCGTCTTCGCCTTCTCAATGATCTCCTCAGGCACCTGCATCACATTCCCCTCGCCCACCTTCGCCGCAAAATGCCCTTTGTTCGTCGTCCCAAGGATCGTCCCCCCAAGCTTCAGAATCTCAGAAATCTTGTCCGGATCAAGGATCGTGTAATCCCCCGGCGGCAGCAATCCCTCAAACCCGTCACGGAAGCCGACCACCTCCCAGCCAAGTTTGTTGGCCGCGCCAACCACTCCGTAAATAACTGCGTTCAGGCCCGGGCAGTCGCCGCCGCTGTTGAGGATACCGATTCTCATGTAAGGATGTTTGTGGGTTATCAGGGGTAAAAAAGAATTTCAGGGAAGCGCCGCCGGTACTCCCAGCGCAGTACCCGCCGCCACCGGACTCCCGGCCGCTCGCCAGCGCTCATACGCAGGCCATCCCTGCATCAGCAAAGTGTATGCCTGGTTGAAACGATCACTCGCTCCCAGCACCACCACAATCAACCGATTCGGCACCACCACCGTGCTCCCGTCCGGCCGCTTGTCCACCGTCGCCGGCCTCGGCGCTGTAATCATCAGACACGGCCCAGCCGGCGTCGTCGTCCCAGTCTTCCCGCCATCAATCCCCGCCCGACCCAGCAGCACATTCGTGTTCCTCACCAGGATCGGCCGCGAAGCCCCATCCCGCACCACCGTGATCCCACGCTGGCTCTGCGAAGAATAAAAGGACAACCCCGGCGTCCTCAACCCAGCCATCGTCAATCGCGCCACATCCGCCGCCGTCGAATACCCAATCGGCCCGCTCCCCTCCAAACCGTGCGCATTCACAAACCTCGTCCCGTTCATCCCCAGCCGATGCACCAACCCGTTCATCTGACTCACAAACGCCGCCATCGGATTCCCCCCGCCCAACCCAGCACCCGTCAGCTTCTGCCCGAAATGCACCGCCAGGGTCTCCGCCGCCGCATTGTCACTCGCCATCATCGCCGCATACAACCCATCCCGCACCGCCAGCCGGTCCCCCGGCAGAAATCCCAGCGCCCCGCGGTCCGCAAGTAATTGAATCTGGCTCGGCACCACCATCATCTCCCCCGCATCCCCTCCACTGTGCTTCATGTACTCCAGCACCGTCATCGCCGTCGCCAGCTTCGTCAGACTCGCCACCGGCCGCTTCTGATTCGCCGCATGCGCCAGCACCACGTGCCCGTCATTCGCATCCGCCACAATATACGACGCAATCCCCGGAAACACCGGCCCCAACTCCGCCACCGCACTGCTCGCCCCAGGCGTCACCGGCGTCGTCAAACACCCGGACGTACCCGCCACCACCACCACGGCAGCCACAAACCGAAAAGTAAAACGCAGGATCTTCATGGAAAACTCGCCCGCCGGAATCCGGCGACGCCCCTCCATAACGGCCCATTCCCGCAACGCAAGTCGGATGCGCTCCCGTCTGCACCTCCATCCCACCATTCTTAATCAAAATCCTTAATCAAAAACCAATCCGCACCTCCTCCCAAAACAAAAAAAACCCCGGCGGAAGTCTCCTCCCGCCAGGGCTTCTCTCAATGCGCTATCCACCCACCCCTCAAGGGGCCTTCACCGCAGGCACCGCAGGCTTCACCGCCTCCGCCGCCTTCTCGACCGCTTTCTCCGCAGCCTTCTCCACCTTCTCAACTGCCGCATCCGCAGCCTTCTCCGCCGACGGCTTCGCCGGCTCCGCTTCCTTCGCTGGAAGCCCAGACTTCGCAGGCTCCTTCTTCAGCGGATCCTTCTTCTCCGTCCCCTTCGCTTCCGCCTCCGCACCGGCCTTCTTGTCGCCTTCCTTCTCGGGCCGCTTCATCTTGAATTCCTTAAGCTTAAACGCCTTATTCCCTTCCCGCAGCGCCTTCGACACATCCGTCCGGTTCACCCGACTCCCACTGCTGATCACCGCTTCCACCACGCCGTCCTTCAAAACGCTGTCCTCCACTCGCACGCCCTTCATCCCCGCAAGAATCGTCTTCACTTCCATCGCCGCAGTATCCCCAGTCCCTCCCTCCACCTGCACCGTCCACATCGGCGGCGGCACTTCCTTCTTCTTCTCGTCCTTCTTCTCTTCCTTTTTGTCCTTCTTGTCCTCCTTCGGAGGCGCAGCACTCACAGGCAACGCGACAATCATCGCCGCAACGAACAGGATCAGTTTTTTCATGGGTGGCTTCTGGTTCTCTTTCGGTCCGCAGCGCACTCAGCTTCTCTCAGCCGCCGGAACCTCCCCTCTCCATACGCGCCCCCACCCACCCTCCGCAATCCCAATCCCACACCCCATTGCCGCCTTGCCTCCCGCCTCTCCACACGTACCGCATCCCCCTTCCCATGCCAGCAGTCGAATACCTCGCCCACGCCCGCGCCGGCCTCGTCGGCAATCCCTCCGATGGTTACCACGGTAAAACCATCTCCTTCATCGTCCGCAACTTCGCCGCTCGCGTCTCCATCGAGGAATACCCAGTCATCGAAATCGTCCCCAACGACCGCGACCACTCCAACTTCCTCAGTCTCGCCCAGCTCCGCAACGACGTCCAGCGCTTCGGCTACTACGGCGGGGTCCGTCTCCTCAAAGCCGCCTGCAAGGTCTTCGCCGATCACTGCGAATCCGAACGCATCTCCCTCCCAGCACGCAACTTCCGGCTCTCCTACCGCAGCGACATCCCCGACCACGTCGGCCTCGCCGGTTCCTCCGCCATCATCACCGCCTGCTTCCGCGCCCTCATGGGCTTCTACAACGTCGAGATCCCTCTCCACACGCTCCCATCCCTGATCCTCTCCGCAGAAAAAATCGAACTCAATATCCCCGCAGGCCTCCAGGACCGCGTCATCCAGGTCTACGAAGGCGTCGTCTTCATGGACTTCGACGCCGCCCTCATGGACCGTCTCGGCCACGGCTTCTACGAACCCCTCGACCCCGCCCTCCTCCCGCCCCTCTACATCGCCTACTCCACCGACCTCTCCGAAGGCACCGAGGTCTTCCACAACGACATGCGCGCCCGCTACGACCGCGGCGATCAGCAGGTCCGCGCCGCCATCCAGCGCTGGGCCAATCTCGCCGAACAGGTCAAATTCATGCTCCTCACCCACC
Source organism: Verrucomicrobiaceae bacterium (assembly GCA_027483175.1). Classification (GTDB taxonomy): domain Bacteria; phylum Verrucomicrobiota; class Verrucomicrobiia; order Verrucomicrobiales; family V1-33; genus V1-33. The sequence continues at coordinate 3,967 of JAIXVE010000220.1, forward strand.
GCACCCGCGGCATCAGCGCCCTCCTCAACGAAAACTTCGATCTCCGCCGCAGTCTCTGCCCGCTCAACCCAGGCCACATCCGCATGATCGAAACCGCCCGCTCCGTCGGCGTCAGCGCCAAATTCACCGGCTCCGGCGGTGCCATCGTCGGCATCTGTGAGGACGAAACCACGTTCGCCAAACTCGTCGCCGCCATGGCACCCCTCAATGTCAGGGTCATCCGCCCGCAGATCACGCCCTGACCCCTAGCAGCTTCGCCGTCTGCACAATGAACGGCCGCACCCGCTCCGGTGCCGCCCGCAGCCACTTCCCCAGGCTCTCCTCAAGGGTCTCCCCCTTCGGCGCTGGCTTGCTGTTCAGCCACGAAACCGCCTCCCAGTACTGCGGCGCAGCCTCCAGCTGCCTCAGCAGCGCCACCGCCACCACGCCATTCCGCGTCCGGTCCGTCCCCTGCTTCTCCATCGCCTCCCGGTGCTTCCTCACATAATCCGCAATCCCCGCATCCGGCACCGCCTCAAACCCCCTCATCACGTCGTCCGCATACTCCCGGAAATGCACCGCATATCCCTGCCACGACGCATACGGCGGGGTCTTCGCCCACGTCACCGCCAGCCGCCTCAGCACAAACAGCGACGCACACTCGCAGAACGATTCCTCCAGCCACTGATTCCCCTTCCAGTCATCCTCAAACCCGCTCAGCACATGACAGAACTCATGGCTGAACTGATACGCATACTGACACCAGTAACGATCCTGCGTGTTCAGCTCCACCACAATCTCCCCCAGCGCACTCCGCTGGTAATGCACAATCGGACTCTCCCGCCCCCGCCGGATCACTAACGGCTCCAACCGGCGCTCCGGAAAATACCGCCACAATTCCCCCACCACCGACCCCAGCACCGCCTTCACATCCGCCTCCGCCGCAACCCCCCATCCCTCCGGCACCAGTCGCCACCGCAATCGCTCCTTCTCCCCCTCTCCGTCAGCCATCACCACCCCGGCCAGCCCCGCCAGCCCGCCTCCTAACACACTCCTCCGGCTCACGTTCATGGCTTCAGCACCCGGTCCGCAAAATCAAGGTACGCCTTCCAGTCCTCCTGCGTCACATCGTGCGGCCCAGTCCTCAGAAAATACCCGACCCTCCCGCCCACCAGCCGCATCGGCTCCGGCATCTCACTCACCCCTAACCCCTCCGCCCCCAGCAGCCGCCACACCGGCGACGCATTCAACCCACCCAGAAACTCTCCCTTCGGATCCGCCCACAAATCCTCCGTCGCACTCGTGATCAGCAATGGCCGCGGTGCCGTCAGCGCAATCAGGCTGTGCGCATCAAACGGCATCGCCCCCTCATTCTCCGAATACTTCCGGAAATTCCCGCAGAACCAATGCGGAAACGACGTGTTCAACCGCCCCACCGTCTCCCCGAAGATCCGCTTGTTCAGCGCCGCCCCGCCCGCCCCGCTGTCATTTGAAATCACCATCGCAAACCGCTCGTCCATCGCCCCCGCCCACAACGCGGTCTTCCCAAGGCGCGAATGCCCCTGACAAATCACGCGCTTCCCGTCCACCCCCGGCATCTGCTCCAGCGCATCCAGCCCCAGCCGCAATCCCCACGTCCACGCCGCAATGCTCCCCCACGAAGCCCCATCCCGACCCTCCGCCCCGCCGTGCAGCGCATGCACACCGTTCTTCCACCCGTCATCCTCATCCGGATCAATGTCCCCGTAATAAATCGTCGCCACCCCATACCCCCGACCCACCGCATACGGCACCTGCCAACGCCCCGCCTCACTCCCCCGCCCCGCTTCCGTCGCCCGGTGATCCTTGATCCCCGCCTTCGCATCGTTCGGCACCCAACTCGCCGTCACCGGCACCGCAGGATCGTCCGTCACCGTGTGATTCCCTCGGAAATTCAACCCCAGCACCACCGGCACCGCTCCCTTCGCACCCGCCGGCAGATACACCAGCATCTCCATCCCCGGCCCCTCCGCCTTCCCCGTAAACGACACAAACACCCGATGCCGCACCGCCTTCCCCCCCAGCGCCTCCGCCGGGGTCTCCAACGCCTTGCTCCACAACGCCGGCCGCGCCGGCGCCTTCCCGAACATCTCCCGCTCAATCAGCGCCAGCAACTCCGGCCGCCGCACCGCCCGCCACATCTCCGCATCCTTCACCACTTCCCCTCCCTCCGTCCGCAATGGATCCGGCAACTCATACCGCGGCACCGCCGCCTCGTCATAGTTGTATCCCGCCGGCCCAGCCGATTCAACTGCGCCAGCACTCATCATCATCAGGGAAATCAGGATTCGCTTCACAACACGCTTCAACGCTCCCGCTCGCCTCTCCCTTTCCGCTCGCTTTTCCCTCCCCGACTCAATGCTTCGCCTCCAGCGACGCCCGGATGAACCCCTCAAACAACGGGTGCGGCCGCGTCGGCTTCGACAGAAACTCAGGATGAAACTGCGACGCAATGTAAAACGGATGACCCTTCACCTCGATCATCTCCACCAGCTCACCATCCGGACTCGTCCCCGAAACACAGAAACCAGCCGCCTCCATCTGCGCCCGATACTTGTTATTAAACTCGTACCGGTGCCGGTGCCGCTCGCTGATCTCCAGCGTCCCGTACACTTTCTCCGCCAGACTCCCCGGCAGTATCTTCGTCTTCCACGTCCCCAGTCGCATCGACGCCCCCAGCTCGGTCACGCCCTCCTGCTCCTCCATCAGGCAAATCACCGGATGCGCCGAGTCCTTCACAAACTCCGTACTGTTCGCCCCCGCCAGCCCGCACACGTTCCGCGCAAACTCAATGCTCGCAATCTGCATCCCCAGACACAACCCGAGATACGGAATCCCACGCTCCCGCGCAAACCGCGCCGCCGTGATCTTACCCTCCGTCCCACGATCCCCGAACCCTCCCGGAATCAGCACGCCGCTCACATCGCCTAGCATCTCCGCAGGCTTCTCGTGCTCCAGATCCTCGGCATCCACCCGCACCAGCTGCACCTCCGCATCATTCGCCGCTCCAGCATGCGTCAGGGCCTCATACACACTCTTGTACGCATCCTGCAGCTCGATGTACTTGCCCACCACCGCGATCCTAACCTTCCGCGACGGATTCACCACCCGGTCCACAAACGCCTTCCATCTCGTCAGGTCAGGCTCCGGCGTCACCAACCCCAGCTGCTTGCACACCAGCGCATCTAGCTTCTCCCGCCGCAGCATCAGCGGCAGTTCATAAATCGAATGCTTCACGTCCCGCGCCTCAATCACCGCCTCCACCGGAATGTTCGTGAACAGCGCTATCTTCTCCCTCACATCCTGCTCCAGCGGAAACTCCGTCCGGCAGATCACCACCCCCGGCTCAATCCCAATCTCCCGCAGCTTCGCCACCGACTGCTGCGTCGGCTTCGTCTTCAACTCCCCGGCCGCCTTGATGTACGGCACCAGCGTCACATGCACAAACAGACAGTTCTCCCGCCCCACCTCGTGCCGGAACTGCCTCATCGCCTCCAGAAACGGCAGCCCCTCGATGTCCCCCGTCGTCCCCCCGATCTCCGTAATGATCACATCCGCCTTCCCCGTCGCCGCCACCTCACGAATCCGCGACTTGATCTCATCCGTCACATGCGGAATCACCTGCACGGTCTTCCCCAGATAATCCCCACGCCGCTCCTTCTCCAGCACGCTCGTGTAAATCTGCCCACTCGTCAGGTTGTTGATCCTCGTCAGCAGCCCGCTCGTGAATCGCTCATAATGCCCAAGGTCCAAGTCCGTCTCCGCCCCGTCATCCAGCACATACACCTCCCCATGCTGATACGGACTCATCGTCCCAGGATCCACATTCAAATACGGATCAAATTTCTGCAGCATCACCCGCAACCCACGGTGCTCCAGCAACGTGCCCAACGACGCCGCCGTCAGACCCTTGCCCAGCGAACTCACCACACCACCCGTGAAGAAAATGAACTTCATGGGCCCCTCA
>JAIXVE010000023.1 GCA_027483175.1 Verrucomicrobiaceae bacterium
CCCCCCCCCGATCACCACCAAACCACTTGATTTCCCCCAAATTCCTACTATTGGAATATACTTTATGAAAATGATCCGCTCCGAAACCGGCCGGCTGCCGCGCGATCCCCTCCCAGACCTCTCCCGCAACGCCCTCGTCTCCACCGCATGGCTCGCCGCACGCGCCGGATCAGACCGCTTCGTCGTCATCGAATGCAGCAGCAACCCCGACGCCTACGCCTCAGGCCACATCCCCGGCGCTCACGAACTCGACTGGCGCCGCGACCTCCGCGACCTCGACTCCGCTGACCTCATCCGCGGAGATCAATTCGCCGCCCTCGCCTCCCGCATGGGCATCTCCCCGGACACCACCGTCATCTTCTACGGCGACGAATCCAACTGGTGGGCCGCCTTCGCCCTCTGGGTCTTCCAGATGAACGGCCACACCCACACCCGTCTCCTCGACGGAGGCCGCGACAAATGGATCCGCGAACACCGCCCGCTCTCCCTCTCCCGCCCTGACCCCACCCACGCCGATTACCGCTCCATCCGCGATCGCCGCCCCACCGCCTTCCGCGCCTCCTTCACAGAAACCGCCGCCCACTCCCGCGCCGGCCTCCCGCTCCTCGATGTCCGCAGCCCCATGGAATTCGCAGGCCTCCTCTCCCACCCGCCGGAACTCCCCTCCGAAGCCGCACGCCGCGTCGGCCACATCCCCGGAGCCGTCTCCCTCCCATGGTCCCTCGCCGTCACCGAATCCGGCACCTTCCGCTCCACCGCACGTCTCCGCGAAATCTACGAAGACGTCCACGGCCTCTCCCCGCACGACGACATCATCGTCTACTGCCGCATCGGCGAACGCTCCAGCCATACATGGTTCGTCCTCACCCAACTCCTCGGCTTCCAGCACGTCAGAAACTACGACGGCAGCTGGACCGACTGGGGCAACCGCGCCGAAACGCCCCTCGAAATCGTCTCATGATCCCTCCCTTCCAGCCCTATCTACCCGACGTCGTCATCGTCCACGGCTGGAACGGTTCCCCACCCGGCCACTGGCAGCACTGGCTCGCCTCGTCCCTCGCCGCCTCCGGCCATCGCGTCCACTTCCCGCTCCTCCCGAACCCCGCTCACCCCAATCTCCCCGACTGGCTCGACACCCTCCACGACACGCTCAATCCCATCGCCGCTCCCCCCATCGTCGTCTGCCACTCGCTCGGCACCATCCTCTGGCTCCACTACCTCCAACGCCACCCGCACACCCGCACCCGAAAGCTCTTCCTCGTCGCCCCTCCCTCCAAGGACGCCTCGCCCCCTCCTCTCCAGTCATTCTTCCCAGTCCCCCTCAACCCCACCCTCCTCCACAGCTCCTCCCCGGAAGCCCTCCTCATCTGCTCCGCCGCCGACCCCTTCTGCCCCTCCGGTGCCGCGTCCACCTACGGCTCGCCCCTCAGCCTCCAAACCCATCTCCTCCCGGACGAAGCCGCCCACATCAATCTCGACTCCGGCTTCGGCCCATGGCCATGGCTAGCCAGCCACATCACTGCCCCCTCTCGCCACCCCCCGGATTTTAATTGACACTCAGTCACTTAACCATCCATAACCCCTCCCGAATACCCAGAACGACTTCATGAAACTCCCCGTCCTCCTCGCCACAGTCGCCGCCCTCACCACCCTCTCGGCCAACGCCGCAACCCTCAACTACTCCCTCACAGGCGGCGGCTTCACCGGCACGTTCAACGGCACCCCGTTCACCGCCTCCAGCTTCAACATCACCGCCACTGGCGACACCTCCACCATCATCTCCGGCATCCTCGCCGACAACGGCCCCGCCTTCCTCATCCCAGTCTCCCCTACCATCGAAATCTTCACCCTCGGCGGCGGCTCCCTCACAGCCACGCTCCAACCCACCCCGGGGAAAACCTTCATGGCCGCATCCGTCGACTTCACCGGCAGCGTCGCCCACGGCTTCATCATCTTCGACTCCTTCGCCTCCCCCATCATCGCAGGCCTCGGCTCCTTCACCGCAGGAACCACCCCCAGCAACCTCGCCAGCCCGGCCACCATCCACGGCGAACTCACGAGCGACACCACCACCTTCCCCTCAAGCGCCGGTCTCATCACCTTCACCGTCCCAGCCGCAACCCCCAGCACCTTCACCATCTCCCCCGTCCCGGAACCAGCCGCCGCTGCCGCCACCTTCCTCTCCGCCCTCTCCGGCACCCTCCTCGTCTCCCGCCGCCAGCGCCGCTCCTGATCCGGCCGCCCTCCCCCCCAATTGGCCAGGAGCCAATCTCTCAGGGCCCCACCCGGCAGCCTCAACACAGCGCCCGGACCACCCCCCACGCGCCCTGCTACCACCTCCGCCCGGGCCAACGCACGCCCGGGAATCAACACCCAACCACGGCACAATTCCAGCTAACAGGATCCCATCAAATCCATTCCAGCAACCAATCCAAACGCTCCCATGAAATTCCAATCCCTCGCCGCCCTCACCGTCTCACTCGCCTTCTTCACCCCGCTTTCATCCGAAGCCGCCCTCGTCTCCTACACGCTCGGCCCAGGCGACGCCTCCGGCACTTTGTCCCGCGAAGCCCTGCCGACCCTCACCGTCACCGGCTTCACCATCACCGCCACCGCCGACACCAGCACCGTCCTCTCTGGGAACTTCGGCGGCACGTACCCGATCAATTATAACCCGGTCGTCCCCACCATGGAAATCCAGACCACCGGTGGCACCCTCAGCTTCACCCTCCCCACCGTCGGAGCCTACTCATGGTACGCCGTCGCCGGCAGTGGCACCACCACGTCCGTCCACGGGTTCTACCTTCTCAATGGCATCGCCGACGTGCCCCTCTCCGCAGCCTTCGTCACCAACGCTCCCGGTCCCTACTCCGACCTCGCCTCCCTCAACGTCTACAGCGGAACCGCCGGTGGCTATCTCATCAACCTACCCAACAGCGAAGGCACGCTCAATCTCACCCCATCCGCAAACCCCGGCACCTTCACCATCTCCGCCGTCCCGGAACCAGCCGCCGCTGCCGCCACCTTCCTCTCCGCCCTCTCCGGCCTCCTCCTCGTCTCCCGCCGCCAGCGCCGCTCCTGATCCGGCCACCTCACCGGTTCCTCACTCCTCGCCCGGGTTCCCGCTCCCCAGCCACCACCGTGAATTCCGGTCCCTTGTAACGCCGGCGCACTTCCGTGCCCACCCGCGTCACCTCGCCATCCACCACCGCCAGCTCGATCACTCCAAACCGAAACGTCCGGACCTCTCGCCTCACTAGCTCAAGCCACGGTTCCTCACCGCGCATCGTTGTCGGAATCTTCATGCTTCTCGTCCTTTCTTTTCGTTCATCATAGCTCTCATCGGCCCCGGAAGTGTCAGCGGCCTGCATCGTAATGCAGGCCGCTGCGGCGCCTTCCCCCCGGAACGACGCCTCTCCCAGTTCGCCGCGGTCGTGTCCGCGTACCCACGGCACCACACGGCGACTGAAATCATTTCACTCCTCTCCCTACCGCAACTCCCACCCAGCCTCCGCAAGAATCGCATTGCCCCAGTCCCGCCGCCCCTCAGGCTCAAAATCCGCAGGCGTCGGCACCGCCTTCAGAAACACAAACAACCGGTCCTCCCGCGCCACATTCCCCCGGGCCGACCTCGCCGACCTCCCTCCAGTGACCCGGCCGCGCGCTGCTGATAGTGTCTGTTGTCGTTGGTTCATAAATCTCATCGTGTTGTCTCTGGTCAAATCCTTCCCCCCTCAGGCCTCCGTACCTCGCAACACCCAGCCACCGTCAGGCCCACTGTTCTCGAATGGCCGGTGCTGCGAGGAATCGGTCAGCCAGCAGCCCGTCCCGGCACCCGCAGGCCCGGACTCAGCCGCCGTCTCTGTCAAAATCATCGTCATGCGCTGAATCGCATCCCCCCCGTCCGACATCGCTCCGTCGCGTGTGCCGAACCTCCATCTGCCGCCAACCCATCTCCCGCCGCTTCCAGCAGAACAAGGGCACCCATCCGTCCGCTCGTGCGGTCCTCCCGGTGTCCCCCACCTTCCACCACCTCCCGGCTCCCTGCAACTTATTTCTACTACATTTATGTAGATTCGATAAGTTCAACCCCGCCCCCGAATCCAGCGCGCAGCAACTCCAGAGGCCTGTCTCATCGTCCGCCACCCCTCCCCCGAATCCCTTCCCTCAAGAGGTCTGTCTTCATGTCCTCAGTCTCCACGCCCGCTCCCCGCCACCCACCCCGCGCCAGAAGAGGTCTGTCCATCTGTCCCTTCCCCCAGCAGCACCGCACACGGCCCATTCTCTCGTCTTCCCTTTTCCACCAAAACCCGCACTCTCCCGTCCTCATGCGCCCCGCCCTCCTTCTCGCCCCACTCCTCCTGCCCGGCTCCCTCCTCGCCGCCGCACCCGCACCCACTCCCACCATCCTCGAAGGCGAATCCCTCAAAATCCTCCAGAAATCCGGCACCGCCGCCCCCCAGGACCTCAAACCCTACGGCGATGGCGCATGGAGCGGCAACGCCCACCTCTGGTGGACAGGCGCATCCCCCGGCGATGTCCTCGAACTCGCCCTCCCCATCCCCGCCACCGACACCTACCACCTCGCCGCCGGCCTCACCAAGGCCATCGACTACGGCATCTTCGAATTCTCCCTCGACGGCCAGCCGCTCGCCGGTCCCATCGACTGCTTCAACAACGGCGTCATCCACACCGGCACCATCCCCCTCGGTAAACCCATCGCCCTCTCCGCCGGCGAACACCGCCTCGCCATCCGCGTCACCGCCGCCAACCCCGCCGCCCTCAAAGGCTACATGCTCGGCCTCGACTACCTCGTCGCCGCCCCAGCCTCGTCAGGCCCCATCACCTCCCTCGGCCCCAAACTCCGCCCCGCCAACCCTCCCGTCCCCGCCAACCCCCAACCCCTCAAAACCGGCAACGCCGACGCCGCCCCCGCCCTCTCTCCCGCCGCACAACTCGCCACGTTCTCCCTCCCCGACGGCTTCACCATGGAACTCGTCGCCAGCGAGGAATCCGGTCTCCCCAAACCAGTCATGGCCACCTTCGACGACCACGGCAGGCTCTGGTCCGTCACCGCCACCGCCTACCCGCGCGACCAGGACCCCGCCGTCTGGAACCAACCCGGCCCCGACCGCATCGTCGTCATCGACCAACCCCTCACCCCCGGCCCTCACAAGGTCCGCACCTTCGCCGACGGCATGGTCATGCCCATGTCCGTCCTCCCCCACCGCAACGGCGCCTTCGTCGCCCAGGGCCCCGAAATCCTCTTCCTCGACGACACCAACAACGACGGCCGCGCCGACTCCCGCAAATCCCTCGTCAAAGGCTTCGGCATCCAGGACACCCACACGCTCCCCCACCAGCTCACCCGCATGCCGGGCAACCGCATCGTCTATTCCCAGGGGGTCCTCAATAACGGCCGCATCACCGACGCCTCCGGCCGCGCCTTCGACTTCAACAAAACCCTCATCGCCTCAATGAAACCAGACGGCTCCGGCACCCGCATCATCGGAGCCGGCCTCAATAACATCTGGGCATGGGCACTCTCACGCACCGGCCGCGTCTTCTTCCACGAAGCCAATGACCTCGGCTTCAGCGTCGTCCCCTTCGAAGAAGACTCCTCCTACCCTAGCTTCATCGACACCCGGCTCCACCCCGACGCTCCCCTCCACCCTCCCACCGCAGAAGGCCTCAACCTCGGCGGCACCGGCTTCTCCGGCATGGCCTTCGCCGACGACCGCTCAGGATCCTTCCCCACCCCATGGCAAGGGCTCCTCTGCATCGCCAATCCCATCCTCGGAAAAATCCACGCCGTCCGCGCCTCCCTCAACCCTAACGGTGTCTGGAAATTCGAGAAATCCACCGACCTCGTCTCCTCCGCCGACCCCATGTTCCGCCCCGTCGCCATCACCTTCGGCCCCGACGGCTGTCTCTACATCACCGACTGGTACAACCGCATCATCTCCCATAACGAAATCGCCCGCGACCACCCCGCACGCGACAAGGAACACGGCCGCATCTGGCGCGTCCGCCACTCCTCCCAATCCCGCCGCACCGCCCCCGATATCGCCGCCCTCCCCTCCACCGATCTCCCCGCACGTCTCCGCGCCGACAACACGTGGGAAATGCGCGCCGCATGGCACCAGATCGCCGACCGCCAGGCCACGGAAACCATCCCCGCCCTCTCTGCCATCCTAACCGACCCCTCCACCCCCGACGACACCCGCATCCACGCGCTCTGGGCCCTCGAAGAACTCGGCCACTTCAACCCTGACATCTGGTCCTCCCTCCTCGCCCACGCCTCCCCCGACGTCCGCCGCGAAGCCGTCCGCGCCCTCTCCTCTCTCCGCGTCCCCGAAGACACCATCTTCTCTCTCCTCCAACCCCTCGCCGACGAACCCTCATGGTCCGTCCGCTACGAAATCCTCCGCTGCTTCCGCCGCGCCCCCGGCCCCGTCAATCCCACCCACATCGCATGGCTCCAGCGCTGGTCCTCTACCCCAGCCCCCACCACCAAAGTCAACGGCTGGAACGGTTCCTACCTCGCCCTCGGCGGATCCTACGAACGCGCTTTCCAGGACTTCCTCCTCACCCTCGCCTCCACCAAATCCGCCCCCGCCCTCGTCGCCGAATCCCCATGGGACAAAACCATCGACTCAGTCCCCCCACCCGACGCCGACTCCACCGCCAAAACCAACGCCCGCATCGCCACCATCAAAGCCGCCCTCCCCTCAGCCTCCCCAGAAGCCGGCCAACCCCTCGTCTCCTCCATATGCCTCACCTGCCACGCCATCGCAGGCAACGGCGTCGGCTTCGCTCCCCCTCTCGACGGTTCCTCCAAACGCGACCTCGACGGCCTCCTCACCGCCATCCTCGCCCCAGACGCCGCCACCGAACACGTCTTCCGACTCTACCGCATCACCCGCAAGGACGGCTCCACCATCGAAGGCTTCAAACGCTCCGAAACCGCCCGCGAAATCACCATCGTCCTCATGGGCGGCGCTTCCACCGCCATCCCCATCTCCGACATCAAATCCGCAGGCTACATCAACGGAAAATCCGTCATGCCCAACCTCGCCGCCTCCCTCCCAGACGCCGACATCGCCGCCATCGTCAAATGGCTCCAATCCGTCAAATAACCTTCCTACCCCCCCCAGCATCACCCTCCTTCCCCAAGTCCCACGGGGGGGCGGGTCGCCCCACACGGCCATCTGTCCCCGGACGCCGTCAAAACGATTCCCGCTCCCCCAAGGGAAAGTTCCCCCTATTCACCAAAAACATAGCCGTCAAATATTAATCATCGCCAAATCCCTCACCTCTCCCGTAAACCCCCTCAATTGAGGGTAATCAAATCCCCTATCACCCCTCCCTCGCTCCAGTCAGCCCCTACCCCCATCCGCCCCACCCCCGACATCCGCCCCGCAGCCCCCCCCCTCGCAACAGAAACCATTGCGATTCTCCAGCACCTCACCATATCCTCACCCATTCGTCCCAAACTCAACCCAGCACTACCTTGAACCGCTACCATCTTTTCCTCTCCATCGCCGCCGCCGCCATCGCCCTCGCCAACCCCGCCTCCGCCGCCTCCCTCTCCTACACCATCTTCGTCGAAGGCGCAGTCACAGGTTCTCTCAACGGCGTCGCCTTCACCGCCACCAGCTTCTCCCTCTCCGCCACCGGCGATTCCAGCACCATCCAGTCATGGGGCGATACTCAACTGAATCCAATCACCGCACCCGTCGTGCAGATCAATACCTCTTCTGGCGACCCGCTCACCACCACCCTGCTTCCCAGCGCTTCTCCTGATGTGCGATGGAACGCCTTAGTCGCAGACACAGGCACTCTGTACGGTTTCATTCTGTCACAGAATGACCAGCTCCTCGAATCGATGATTCTATTGACGATGCCCACTGCTCCCAGGGACCTCTCAACTCCCGCCACGCACTCCGGATCATTCAGGGAAGCCACAAATCCTCTAGCATCAACGGGCGGAACACTCGCTCTGTTAGCTGACGAAGGCGTACCAGCCTCCTTCACCGTCGCCGCCGTCCCCGAGCCCGCCACCGCCACCTCCTCACTCCTCCTCTCCCTCGCAGGCCTCTCCCTCATCTCCCGCCGCAATCGCAAGGCCTGATCCTCTCCAGAATTCCTCAATCACCCCCCTTTGCCAATCCGCGCCCCCTCAGAAGGGCGCGGATTCTTTTTGCCCACCCACACCTCGTCCCCGCAGGAAAGTGACTCAGTCACCCCTCTCCGGACTCCATCCCAGCCCTCCCGCTTCCCCGAAACTTCTCTGCTAGACCGCCAGATTACCCGCCATCCTATCAAACCAACAGCCTTTTACCCCCGATTCCCACCCCCCACAGTTGAGAGGATAAAGGCCTGCCATCCGCCAATCGCCCACCCGTTTTCCCGAAGAAAAACCAGTAAACATACCGACAACCAGGTACTCCTCTCCGATACCCACAAAACAATCTCCATTGCATCCCGCCATCACACGCACAACTTCGCAAACGAGTATCCTCAAATCCAGAACAAACCCCCGAAACACCTCAGGCACCGCCGCTTCCTCGCCGCCACCTCCCTGACGTCCTCCCCTTCACATCTTTCTGTCCCAGTGTCGCAAACTTCAACGCTTGCACCATTCAACACCACCCCCTCCACGCCTATCATGACCTTCCGCTCCCTCCTTCCCCTGATCGCCGCGGCGGCCATCATCCCCTCCAGCTCCCTCCACGCCGCCACCGTCTTATACTCCTTCTCAGGCAAAGGCGCCAAAGGCTCATTCAAGGGTGTCGCCTTCACCGCCAAAAACTTCACCATCACCACCAGCGCCAACTCCAGCGACGTCTTCAGTCTCCCAGACGCAGGCCTCTACCTGAAAACCCAGGCCGTCAGAGTTCAACCCACCATCGAACTCTTCACCGACATCGGCGACTTCAAGCTCACCCTCCCAGTCTCCGAATCCTTCGCCCCAACCATCCGCTCCTCCAACTACGACGGGAAATATGCTTTCTACTCCCTCGTCCTCGCCGCACCCAACCCAGCCGCCCTCGAAAAGGTCTCCAAAGTCCTCGACCTCGATCCAGCTCTCTTCACCAAAGACCAGGACCTCTTCGCCACCGTCGCCAGCTTCTTCTCCAAAGACCCGGACCCGAAAACATATCCGGCCTTCGCAGAAAGATACCCTGACCTCTTCCTTAAACTCTCTTCACTCTCGGAAAACGACCCCGCCCTCTTCGAGCAAATCATCAAAACCTTCCAGGAATACCCCAACGCTCTAAGCTCCACTCTCGAACTGGCCGCCTTTTCAGAGGACGTCAACGACCTCCGCTCCCCCGCCGAATTCGACGGGCTCTGGACCGACGGATTCTCCTTCAGCTCCGACACCTCCATGGGCGACCTGTCCTTCACCTTGGACGACTCTTCCTTCGATGGATCGTTCGCCGTCAGTGTCTTCGATGGACCAGCAGACCCTTCTCCTGTCCCCGAACCAGCCACCGCCGCCTCCTCCCTCCTCCTCTCCATCGCCGGCCTCTCCCTCGTCTCCCGCCGCAAACGCAAGGCCTGAGCCTCTCCCGGATTCCCACAGAATCCACCTCCCTTACCATCCGCGCCCCCTCAAAAGGGCGCGGATTCTTTTTGCCCGCCTCCTCACACGCCCAGACCACCTCCATTCCATTACTGTCCTAACGTTCCAAACCGTTAAGCACTCACCCCCAATTGCGAGGGTTATCACAGGACCACATCCTATCATAAATCCGTCTTTTCCGATCAAACATCACCCTCTATACCAACAATCAGGTATTTGACTCCAATTCATTATGTAACAATTCCCATTGCATCCCGCATTCACCCGACCAACACACCGACCAGCCGTCCACATCATAAACCTTCGCGTGCCCATGAAACGCCTCCGGCAGATCCTCATCCTCGCAGCCGCCACCATCTCCCTATCCAACTCCACCGACGCTGCAGTCGTCTCCTACACGTTCGCCGGCGGCCCCATCTCAGGCACCCTGGGCGGCATAGCCTTTACCGCCACCAGCTTCACCTTCACCGCAATCGGCGACACCTCTAACATTGAAACCATCCCTGATTGGTTCGGTCGCACCGCCGCAGTCATCCCCGTTACGGCCTCCGTCGTGATCAATACCACCACAGGTCCGCTCACCGCGAACCTGAACTCCCCCACGTCACAGATCGCCGTCGCCAGCGTGGACTACGGGGGCAATTACGCCCAATCCATCGTGGAATACGATGCCTGGATCGCCTACGAAGGCACCCACACAACACTTATCCCAAGCTCCGGCTTCAGCGACCTCAACACCTTCGACACATTCTCTGGATCTCTCTATAATTTGACACCACTCACCACGGACGAAGGCACGCTCGTTCTCGAACTTTCCGGCGACACCGGCACCTTCACCGTCGGCCCCGTCGCCGCAGCCCCCGAACAAGCCCCCGCCGCCGCCCCCGAACCAGCCACCGCCGCCGCCTCCCTCCTCCTCTCCGTCGCCGGCCTCTCCCTCATCTCCCGCCGCAATCGCAAGGCCTGAGCCCCACCCTCCCCCCCAATCCCCTTCCCAACATCCGCGCCCCCCAAAAGGGCGCGGATTCTTTTTGCCCACCTCCCCCCAGAAAACTGCCACGCGCATCCTGCCTGTGGCCTCAATGCCAAAGCCTCAATCTCTAAAACCCCTTAGAAACCCCACACCCCCTCCCAGTGGCCCAACCCGTCTCCCCCATGCCAAATCCTCCCCTCGCATTTTGCTTGATCGACGCCAGCATTTCCGGCCTCATCCGCACCACACATCCATGATCATCACTCGCACTCTCCTCGGCCGCCTCGCGGCCCTCCTCTGCCTCGCAGCCCCCGCTGCCGAGGCCGCCACCGTCACCTACACACTCACCGGCGGCCCCATCACCGGCACCCTCGCCGGCAATCCGTTCAGTGCCTCAGGCTTCACCATCACCGCCACCGCAGACACCAGCACCATCCAGAATGGTCTCCTCGCAACAACCCTGCCCCTCAGCGTCAACCCCGTCACCGCCTACATCCAGCTCAACACCTCCCCAAGCCCCACCAACCTCACCCTCATGACAGGCCCCACCCCAGGTGCCGTCATGTCGGTCTGGTCCCTCGAAATCAATAGCGAATTCCATTACGGCTTCGGCAATTTCACCGGATTCGACGGTGTCCTCAGTGCCCATGGCGGCCTCACCTCAACAGACATCGTCCGCGCCGACCTCACTCCCTACAGCTCCTCCTCCGGTACCTTCGGAACCTTCATAGCGCCCACCTACACCACCGATGGCGGCATCCTCGCCTTCGACGACATGACCGGCAACACCGGCACCTTCACCGTCGGCCCCGCCCCCGTCCCCGAACCAGCCACCGCCACCTCCTCACTCCTCCTCTCCCTCGGCGGCCTCTCCCTCATCTCGCGCCGCAAGCGCAAGGCCTGACCCCTCCCTCACCACCCAATCCCCTTTCCCAATCCGCGCCCCCTCAAAAGGGCGCGGATTCTTTTTGCCCACATCCCCGCAAAAACTGTCACAGGCATCCTGCCTGTGACTTCCATGCAATAGACCAACCCCCCATTTGCGGGGGGAATGCCAGTACATTTCCCGACGCCGCACTCAGCCCCTACGAAGGAAAACACCAATCATACCAATCATCAGGCACTGCGCTCCGTTATCCGCGTGAATATATAATTGCGCCGCCCCACCACATTGACTACGAGCCCTCCCGTTATTTCCAAATCCTAAATGACGCCCATGAAACTCTTTTCTCTCTTCTCCATCGCGGCCGCTAGCCTCAGCCTCGCCAGTGCCTCTCAAGCCGCTCTCGTCTCCTACTCCATTTTCGCCAATACCAACTTCTCAGGAACTCTCGACGGCGTCCCCTTCTCCGCCACCAGCATCTCCGTCACCGCCACCGCCGACACCACCAACATCCAGTCCGGCCTGTTCTTCGACAACAGCTTCCCCATCCTGGTCAACGCCGTCAACCCCACAATCTTCCTCAACACCAACTCCGGTCCCATCACCCTCTCCGCCTTGCCGGAATATGCTCCCATTGCCGCCTTCGCCGCCGACCTCTTCACCCACCAAGGCGACTACATTTACGGCTTTGGTAGCTTCGATGAAGCCGGTTCCGGTTATTGGGACTTCTACTTCAGTTTCAATTCCACTGACCCCATCGGAAGCGACCTCGCCACTCATACCACACGTTACGGGGGCCTCGGCAGTGCCTACTTCGCCACCAATCTCGGTCCTCTCAATTTGAGCTTCAATCCCGGTACCGAAGGCACCTTCACCGTCGGCCCCGCCGCCGTCCCCGAACCCGCCACCGCCACCTCCTCACTCCTCCTCTCCCTCGGCGGCCTCTCCCTCATCTCCCGCCGCAAACGCAAGGCCTGACCCCTCCCTCACCACCCAATCCCCTTTCCCCAATCCGCGCCCCCTCAAAAGGGCGCGGATTCTTTTTGCTCACATCCCCGCAAAAACTGTCACAGGCATCCTGCCTGTGACTTCCATGCAATAGCCCAACCCCCCATTTGCGGGGGGAATGCCAGTACATATCCCGACGCCGCACTCAACCCCTACCAAAGAAAACACCAATCTTACCAATCACCAGGCACTGCGCTTCTTTGCCCGCGCGCATCCGCCCAAAGGCCTGCCCCATCACTCTCCCTGATCACCCGCCATTGCGAATCCCCCCGAAATCGTCGATGCCTATCGTCCCCCCATTCCTACTCAAACCCCACAAAACAAACCCCACAAAACCCATGAATCGATTCCGTTCTCTCCTCTTCATCGCCGCCATCGCCCTCTCCAGCTCCGCCAGAGCCGCCACCGTCACCTACACTCTCACCGGCGACGGAGCTTCAATCGGAGCACTCGAGGACACCGGGTTCGCCGATTTCACCTTCACCAGCTTCACCATCACCGCCACCGCAGATACCAGCACCATTCAGAACGGTCTCTCGCTGTCGACCTATCCCGCCACCTTTAACCCGGTCACCGCCTCCATTCAGTTCAGCACCCCGTCCGGCCTCCTGAACCTCACCACCAGCACCTCCGTTTGGTCACTCGAATACGATAGCAAATTCCATTACGGCTTCAGCGCAGTCAGCGGGTTCGACAGCTTCTTCTTCCAAAACGGCCTCACTACAAGTGACATCGTCCGCTCTAACCTCGCTGCGTCCAGTACCTCCTCCGGCACCTACGGCACTTTCAGCCTTCTCGGCCCAGCCCAATTTTCAACCGAACGCGGCTTGCTCATCTTCCACGTCCAACCCGGCGACACCGGCACCTTCACCGTCACCGCCGTCCCCGAACCCGCCACCGCCACCTCCTCACTCCTCCTCTCCCTCGCCGGCCTCTCCCTCATCTCCCGCCGCAATCGCAAGGCCTGATCCTCCCGGATTCCCCGAGAACCCCCCTCTCTACCCCATCCGCGCCCCCTCAAAAGGGCGCGGATTCTTTTTGCCCACCCTCACACACTCCGCACCCACGCCAGCAACTGCGCCGCCGACCTCGCCCCCGACGCCTGCCCCGCCACCCGACCCCCGCGCAGCACCACAAACGCCGGTATCCCCTGGATCCGGAACGGAGCCGCAAGCTCCGGCTGCTCGTCAGTGTTCACCTTCACAAACAACATCTCGCCCGCCGCCAGCCGCGCCGCCGCCGCAAACTCCGGTGCCATCATCCGACACGGCCCGCACCACGGCGCCCAGAAATCAATCACCACCGGCAACGGACACTCCCGACTCAACGCCCCGAACGCCCTCTCACTCTCCACCACCACCGGCAGCGCCACCCGCGGCAACTCCCCCTTGCACCCGCCACACCGACCCCGCCGATCCAGCTTCCCATACACCATCCGGTTCACCGTCCCGCACGCCGGACAATCAAGAATCACTCCACGCGCATCGCCAGTCAGGGTCTCACTCATCCCCCAACCCAAGCACGCCCCCCACACCCCCGCGAGCGATTTCCCCCGTCCCCCCCCGCCAACCCTCCCAAGAGGTCTGTCCAATTGCCCAAACCCGGCACCCCGCCAACCCGATTCCCCCGACAACCCCTCCTCAAGGCCCTTCCCTCATTCCCCCGCAGCCCAACAGCCAAGAGGTCTGTCTCATAATCCAAATCCACGCACCGCTCCCCACTGCACCGCGGCGTCCTGCCGCTCAGCTCCCCCACCGCGCAACCGAAGAGGTCTGTCCAATTGCCCAAACCCCGGCACCCAACCTACCCGGTTCCCCCGATTACCCCGCCTCGCGCAACCTAAGAGGTCTGTCCAATTGCCCAAACCCCGGCACCCCACCTGCCCGCTTCCCCCGACAACCCCTCCTCAGGGCCCTTCCCTCATTCCGCGCGCTACCCAAGAGGTCTGTCTCATAATCCAAATCCACGCACCGCTCCCTACTACACCGCGGCGTCCCGTCGCTCAGCTCCCCCCAGCGCTACCCAAGAGGTCTGTCCAATTGCCCAAACCATCGGCAACCTTACCCGACGACCCCTCCCACCGTCGCACCATTCACCTCCGTCCTGTGTCCCGACACGCTCCCCAAGAGGCCTGTCTTCTTGCCCGCTCCACCCCCGCCCTAGTCCCACCGTCCGCCCCGTTCCCCCAAGCTTTAAGTTTGCGGCCCCACCCTTCCGCCCCTTAATCTCACCCATGACCTGCGAGTTCCCGATCCCCCTCAAGATCCTCTGGCCGCTGACGTGCTTCGCGTTCGCCTTCGGCTGCTGCGTCGGGTCCTACCTCAACGTCGTCATCTACCGGCTCCCGCTCGGGATGAAAACCTCGGAACCCAAGCGTTCCTTCTGCCCCCTCTGTAAATACCAGATCCCCCTCTGGCACAACATCCCCATCTTCTCGTGGCTCATCCTCCTAGGACGCTGCGCCAACTGCCGCGCCCGCATCTCCCCGCGCTACCTCATGGTGGAACTCCTGACCGGCGTCCTCTTCGTCGCCGCCCTCTGGCACGTCGGGTTCGACTGGAAAGTCTTCGCCGCATGGACCTTCCTCGCCCTCTGCGTCGCCGGTTCCTACATCGACATCGATCACCAGATCCTCCCCCACGAAATCACATGGGGCGGAGCCGCCGCCGGCCTAGTCGCCTCAGCCCTCGTCCCCAACCTCATCGTCGACGGCCCATGGTGGCACAATCTCCTCCACTCCTTCGCAGCCTCCGCCCTCGGCTACGCCCTCATCTACCTCATCATCCAGCTCGGTAAAGCCGCCATCGGCAGGCTCCGCATGAAATTCGACCAGCCGGAACCATGGTCCATCACCCAGCCCGACGGCACCGAAGAACCAGTCTTCTCCATCAACGGCGGCGACACTCTCTGGGGCGACATCTTCAGCCGCCCCGCCGACCGCCTCCTCATCTCCGCACCCTCCGTCCGCTTCGACGACCAATCGTTCGAAAACGCCTCCATCTCGTTCTCCGACACCCACATCTCCATCACCTCCCCAGCCGCCACGGAACCCGTCTCCATCTCCATGGAATCCGTCAAGGCCATCACCGGCACCGCCACCGCCGTCGATCAACCCCGCGAAGCCATGGGCTTCGGCGACGCCAACTGGATGGCCTGCGTCGGTGCCTTCCTCGGCTGGAAAGCCGTCATCTTCACCATCTTCGCAGGTGCCATCATCGGCTCCGTCATCTCCCTCACCATGATCCTCTTCCGCCGCCGCGAATGGGCCGCCAATATCCCCTTCGGTCCCTACCTCGCCGCCGGCAGCATCGTCTGGCTCTTCGCAGGCCACCGTCTCCTCTCATGGTTCATCACCTTCAGCGGCCACGGCCCGCCCACCACCATCGAAATGTAATCACCCCGCCACAACACACCGCATCACCCGCCCGAAATCCGGCCACCGCCCGTCCTTCGGCCCCGGCTGCCCGTCGCACGCCGCCAGCCATAACGTCCCGTCCGCGAGAAACTCCGCGCGCGTCACCCGGTTCTTCGTGTCCAGCGAACTCACCAGCGCCCCGTCCGCCGCACTGAACAACGCCACATTCCACGTCCCCTGCGCCTGCCTCCCGGCCATCAGAAAATGCGTGCCCGCAGGATGCCACGCCAGCGCCTCCATCAACCCGCTCCCGTGCTCCCCGTCCCGGATCTGACCAGTCATCCGCGGCACCGCCTCCCGCCACGCCCACCGCTGCCACGTCATCTTCCCATTCCCAGCCATCGGATCCGTCATCGCCCCCATCCCGCACACCACCAGACTCTCATCACCAGGCGCGAACCTAACACCGTAAATCCCCCCGCAGTAATGGTGGCTCTTGATGCTCCCCCAACTTGTAAACCCGTCCGACTTCACCACCACCGCCCCCCCCGCAGGCTTCTCCAGATCCCAGATCCTAACCTCCCCCATCAGATTCCCCGCCGCCAGATACCGCCCATCGTGACTGAACGCCACACTCAGCACCGGCGGCCCATGCGAAAACGCATGCACCAGATCCCCGCTCCGCGCGTCATACACCTTCACCGACGGCTCCACCTCTCCCGCAGGCTCATAACGCTCGCCTCCCGCTAAATACTGCCCGGTCACCGTCGCCACTAGCTTCCCATCCGGCGACAACGCCATCTGCCACGACCAGAAATCATGCGCCTTCACCCGCCGCACACATTTCCCACTCGCCACCTCATGCCAGATCAGCACCCCGTCATACCCACCCGAAATCATCATCTCCCCGCCCGGCAGCAGCACACACCCGCTCGCATAACTCTCATGCCGCCCCTCCATCGCCCGCGGCTGCTCCCCCTCCGCCGCCGCATACACTCCCCCATCCATGCACGCCGCATACACCCGCCCGCCTCCCGGCGCACACGCGAGCCCAAGCACGCCCGTCGGCAATCTGATGTCCTTCTGCTTCTCCAGTTTCATGTGATCCCCTCCCAAACGCGCCCACCCCGCCCGCCTTTCCACCTCTTCCTTCTACCCATCCCCTCATCCGCGAAAATCCTCTGGCACTCCCCGCCGCCTCCGCAGACCTTCCACCCATGTCCTGCGGCAACATCGTCCACCCCACCTCCCGCCGCGCCTTCCTCCAGCAGGCCGGTACAGGCTTCGGCGCCCTCGCCCTCTCATGGCTCCTCGGCCAATCCTCCTCCAGCGCCTCCCCTGCCCCCCACTTCGCCCCCAAAGCCCGCTCCGTCATCTTCCTCTTCATGGAAGGCGGACCCAGCCACATCGACCTCTTCGACCCAAAACCAGAACTCAATCGCCTCGCCGGCTCGAAAATCCCCGACAGCTTCCGCCGCGTCATCACCGCCATGGGCGAATTCAATTCGCCCCTCCTCGGCTGCCGCAGAAAATGGCAGCAGCACGGCCAGTCCGGTCTCTGGATCAGCGACTGGCTCCCTCACATCGCCTCCTGCGCCGATGACCTCGCCGTCATCCGCTCCTGCAAAGCCGACGGCGTCAACCACTCCTCCGGCGTCTGCCAGATGAACACCGGCAGCACACTCGGCGGCCGACCTTCCCTCGGCTCATGGGTCTCCTACGGGCTCGGCTCCGAAAACGCCGACCTCCCAGCCTTCGTCGTCATGCAGGACAACCCCACCCCAGTCATCAACGGCCCACGCAACTGGAGCGCTGGCTTCATGCCCGCCGCATGGCAGGGCATCCGCATCACCCCCGGCGCAGAACCCATCCCTAACCTCAAACGCCCCGCCGCCGTCCCCCAATCCCGCCAGGACGCCACCCTCGGCTACCTCAACCGCATCAATCAGCGCTTCGCCGCCGACCACCCCGAAAACTCGGAACTAGAAGCCCGCATCCGCTCCTACGAACTCGCCGCACGCATGCAGTCCGCCGCACCCGATTGCATCGACCTAACCTCCGAATCCCCCGCCACCAAAGCCCTCTACGGCATGGATCACAAGGACACCGAAACCTTCGGCCGCATGTGCCTCATGGCTCGCCGCATGGCCGAACGCGGGGTCCGCTTCATCCAGCTCTACAGCGGCGCAGGCAGCAAATGGGACGCCCACAGCCGCATGGAGGAAAATCACAGCAGTCTCTGCCGTCAGACCGATAAACCCATCGCCGGGCTCCTCAAGGACCTCAAAGCACGCGGGCTCCTCGACTCCACCCTCGTCGTCTGGGGCGGCGAATTCGGCCGCACCCCACAAAGCGAAAAAGGCGACGGCCGCGACCACAACCCATGGGGCTTCACCATGTGGATGGCCGGCGGCGGCATCAAAGGCGGCCAGACCATCGGAGCCACCGACGACCTCGGGCTCTTCGCCACCGAAGACCCCCTCCACGTCCACGATCTCCACGCCTCCATCCTCCACGCCATGGGCATCGATAACATGGACCTCGTCTACCGCTACAAGGGCAGACCCGAACGCCCCACTCTCAACGAGGGCTCAGCCTTCAAAAAGCTATTCGCCTGATCCCCTGACACATGCTCCGCCGCTCTTTCCTGGCCTCCCTAACCGCAATCCCCGCGGCCGCCGCTCCCGCCCCCAGCCCGGCCCAGCCGCTCTCATGGCAGGAACCCCACATGGGCACGCTCTGGACCATCGAAACCCCCGGAGCCGACCCTATCATCGCCGCCAAAGCCGCCAAAGCCGCCTTCGCCCGCATCGCCGCCCTCAACACCTGTCTCAGCGACTACCTCCCGGACAGCGAACTCTCCCGTCTCTCCGCCTCCGCAGGCCTCAACAAACCCGTCCCCGTCAGCAGCGATCTCTGGACCATCCTATCCAAGGCCCAGCTCGCCGCCGCCTCCAGCAACGGGCTCTTCGACATCACCCTCGGCCCCCTCACCGCTCTCTGGCGACGCTCCCGCCGTCAGCAGAAGCTCCCGGACGCCACCGTCCTAGCCAAAGCCCGCGCCGCTTCCGGCTGGCAATTCCTCTCCCTCAATCCCGACAACCAATCCGCTCTCCTCCGCCAGCCCGGCATGCGTCTCGACGCCGGCGGCATCGCCAAAGGCTACGCTCAGGACGAGGCCCTCAAGGTCATCGCCTCCCACGGCATCTCCTCCGCCATGATCAACGCCGGCGGCGAAGTCGGGGTCTCCGGCCCGCCCCCCGGCCGCCCCGCATGGCTCGTCCAACTCCAGCCCGTCCCCGGCTCACCCACCCCAGTCGCCGCCGTCAAATCCTCCTTCGTCGCCACCTCCGGCGACCTCCACCAGTTCGTCGAAATCGACGGCCGCCGCTTCAGCCACATCATCAACCCAGCCACCGGCCTCGGCATGGAACGCCCCGGCCACGCCGTCGTCATCGCCCCCAATGGCCTCTCCGCCGATGTCCTCGCCACCATCCTCTGCCTCATGGGCCCCTCCAAAGGCATCCCATGGCTAACCAAAAACCACCCCGACATCGAAGCCCGCATCTCCATGACCAACCCGGACGGCACCACCGAAACCAATGCCTCCCCCGGCTTCCCCGCCCTCCTCGCCCCTCCAGCCCCCGCGAAATAACCTCTAGCCATCGACTCCCTTACTTCAGCACCGGCAACGCAAAAAACCGCCCGCTGAACAACAACCACGCCAGCCCCAGCGTCCACACCACATTGAACGCCTGCGCCCCGATGAACGCCGCCGCCGTCCCTCCGTTCCCCTTCCCGAAAATCTCCGCGGGCCGCGTCTCCAGCCCGATGCTCACAAACGCCATCGCAAACCACAGGGTCCGCCAGCTCTCAATCGTCTTCCGCAACGGCTCCGCTCTCAGCGTCTCCCCTCCCAGCCACTCCGGCGCAAAGGAAAAAATCAGCGACGCCCCCATGAACCCTAGCACAAACTTCGGAAACCGCTCCCAGATCACCGCCGCCGTCACCTTCCGCCCCTCTCCCTTCCCGCGCGACGCCCACCACACCGAAATAAACAACGCCGCCACCCCGATCAGCACGTTCTGCGAAAACTTCACAATGATCCCGATCTTCTCCGCCGCCTTGCTCAACTGAGCCCCCGCCGCCGCCACCGACCCGCTCGTGTCCAGGGTCCCCCCGAACCACGCCCCCGCCACCAGCTCAGGCATCCCCGTCCACTTCGCTATCCACGGCATCACCACCATCATCGGCATCGCCACCAGCATCACCAATGACGTGATCAGCGACAACTTCCGCCGGTCCCCCTGAATCACCCCGCACGCAGCAATCGCCGCACTCACCCCGCAGATCGATACCGCACTCGCCAGCATCGCCGCCGATTCATCATCCACCTTCAGCCGCCGCGACAACCACAACGCCACATACCACACCACCGCCACCACCCCCAGCGCCTGCACCAACCCCAGCGCCCCAGCCTTCAGCAACTCCGGAAACACAATCGTCGCCCCGAACAGCACCAACCCGGTCTTGATATACAACTCAGTCCGAATCGCCCCCGCCAGCAGCTTCCCCAATCCCAGCGCACCCCCAAGCATCCCCAGCACCAGCGCAAACAACACATACTCCAATCCCCATCCCTTCACCGTCGCCTCACCAGCCAGCATCTGCGCCCCATACGCCAGCACCACCACCCCCACAATCTGCGACGTCAATCCCCCAACCACACGCCCACCACTCAGAAACACCCCAGCCACCGCCGCCAGCACCACCACCCCACCCGCATACCCCATCGCCTGCAGCACCGCAGGCTTGAACAACACTCCCGGCCCGCCCGCCATCGTCCACTTGAACGCCGGCGGCTGAAACACCATCCACCCACCCGCAATCAGCACCAGCAGCACCGCCCCTAACACCACCGCCGTCCAGTCTTCACTCAGCCGGAATCTCGCAGGCACTTCATCAGTCGTCGTCGTCATAGTCACCCCTCCTCAACGGTGCTTCTTCCTCAGAAATGTCGGAATATCCAGATTCTCCCCCTCCTCCACCGTCGGCTCCCCTTTGTCAAACCGACCCCGCGCATCCGCCCCAGGCGTCAGATGATCGTCAAAATTCTGCTGCGCCTGCTCCGCCGCCGTCCGCTCCCCCGCCTGACCCCGCACCCCGCGCCCACTCTCCGGCTCCCCTCGCTCCACCGGCACTTCCCCACGCACCACCGGCGTCCCCGCAGGAATCGGCCGAATCGGCGTCACCCGCGCCGGCTCCGGCACCCGCAAACTGATCACCGGCTCGTCGTCATCCTCAACCCCCGCCCCACCACGCCCCACCTGCCGCTCCCCACCACCAGACTGCCCACCCTGACGCCTCAGAATCTCCCGCAAATCAATCTTCCGCGGCTTCTCCTCCACCGCCACCGGCAATTCCTCCTCCACCGCCACCTCTGGCAATTCCTCCACCTTCACCTCAGGCACCTCCACTACCTCCTCTTCCTCAATCTCCTCCTCTTCTTCCACAACTTCCTCTATCTCCTCCACAACTTCCTCCACTTCCTCTTTCTCCACCACCGGCACACTGGCCGCCACAGGCTGCGATACCCCCAGAATCACCGCAGGACTCGACATCGTGATCGTCCCGGAATCCGGCATCGGCACCATCGCATGCGGATCCACTCCCTTCACCTCTTCCTCCTCAGCCAATGGCAACTCCACCTCCTCCACTTTCTCTGCCACCTTCTCCTCCACCACCTTCTCCGTCTCCCTAACCATCTCGCCCACTGGCTCCACCACCACTTCCTCATTCCCCGCCAGCGAAACCACCGTCACCGACACTGCTTCCCCATAACTGCCATCCACCGCCGCCCCGAACCGAATCTGCGCGCCTTCCCCCACATGCCGCCCCAGATCCTTCATCAATCCCTCAATCTCAAACAATGTCAGGCTCTTCCCACCGCAGATATGCACCAGCACCTGCCGCGCCTCCCGCAACCGCTCGCCACGATCCACCATCGGACTCTCCAGCGCCAATTCCAGCGCCCGCCCCGCCCGTCCCTCCCCTTCCGCCTCGCCATAACCAAACAAACAACGGCTGTCCGCATGCCGCAACGCTTCCATCAGGTCCTCCATCCCGATCCCGATCAACCCAGTCTGATTCACCAGACTGCCCACCGCCCGAATACTCTGCCCCATCGTCCGGTCCGCCACCTCAAACGCCCCCGCTATCCCCTTCTCCGGCAGCACCACTTCCCCCATCCGGTCACTCTCAAACGTAATCAATGCATTCGCCTGCCCACGCAACGCCTCCAGCGCCTCCCCAGCCTGCTGCCTCCTCCTCCTCCCCTCAAATCCAAACGGCATCGAGGCAAACACCACCACCGTCGCCCCTGCCTCCCGCGCCGCACGCGCCACCACCGGCCCAGCCCCGGATCCCACACCCCCTCCTAACCCCACACACAGAAACACAATCTTCCGCCCCGCCACCACGCCCCCGATCTCCTCCATCGTCGCCTTCGCCGCCTCCTCCCCTAACTCCGGATCCCCACCACACCCCAGCCCCTGCGTCAGCATCCTCCCCAACTGCACCTTCCACGGCACCAACCCAGCCTCCAGCGCCCTCACATCACTGTTCATGCTCGCCAGCTCCGCTCCCTTGATCCCTTCCACCGCCAGCCGATCCACCACCGCCGCTCCCGCACCACCAATCCCGATCACCGCCACAGGGCTCGATCCTTCAGCGCCGCTCCCGGCTCCCAATTGTTCCAGTTTGAATTCAATCATGGCTTTCGGTGGGTCATGGGTTGCTAGAAATTCTCTCTCCCGCGCAGCTACCACATCCGCGCACTCCCGCTCAGTAATCCGCTGAACTTCTCCGTCAGCCACGAAAACGGTCCCTTCCCAGGCCGCTCACTCTGCATCCGCTGCGCATATCGAATCAACCCGATCGGCGTCGCATACTGCGGATTCTCGAAATTCGACGTCAACCCGGTCATCGGCGTGAAACTCGACCGCTGCACCGGCAACCCGAACACTTCCTCCGCCAGTTGATCAATCCCACGCAACTGGCTCGTCCCGCCACACAAATGAATCCCTCCCACCAACCGGTCCAGCCGCGCCCCCTGCGCCAGCAGCCGCTTCCTCACCAGATCAAAGGTCTCCGCCAGCCGCGACCGGATCACCGCATTCAGCACCTCCCGCTCAATGCTCCGCCCGTCAAACGCCGTGTCCGACGGCAGCAGAATAATGTCCCCAGGCTCCGCCGGCAGCGCACTCCCATGCTCCACCTTCAGCTTCTCCGCACGCGACAGCGGAATCTTCAGCACAATCGACAGATCACTCGAAATATGGTCGCCACCCACTCCCACCGACCCGCTCGCCTTGATCGCCCCATCCTCATACACCGCATAATCCGTCGTCCCCCCACCAATATCCATCAGCAACGCCCCCTGCTCCCGCGCCTCCCGATTCAAAATCATCTGCGCCGCCGCAATCGGACTGAACACCACGTCCTCCACCGTCAGCGACAACTCCCGCAATCCCCTCACCGTGTTCTGCACGCGGCTCTTAATGCCATGCACAATGTGATACTCCGCCTCCAGCTTCCTCCCCAGCACCCCCACCGGATTCGTCCCCCGCTCCTGCCCGTCCACCCAGTAATGCCTCAGTATCCGATGCAGAAAAATATTGTCAGGCGGGATCGCCACGTTCGACGCCTGCTCCTTCACTTCCTCCAGATCATCCTCCGTAAACTCATTCTGCTCATCAGGCATCCTCACCAGCCCGCGGTTGTTGCAGCTCACAATGTGCGGCCCTGTAATCGCCAGCCACACGCTCCGGATCATCACATCACTCCGGTCCTCCGCACGCACCAGCGCATCCAGCAGACACGTCTGCGCCGTCTCGAAATCCACAATCTCTCCCTTCCTAACCCCACGCGACGGAGCCTGCCCCACCCCGAGAATCTTCACCGACCCGTCACTCCGCGCATCACCCACCACCACACAGATCTTACTCGTGCCGATCTCTAATCCTACAAATATGCTGGACTTCGCCATGTCGTTCAGTTCCCCTTCAAAATGGTTTGCTGATCCCGCTTCCGCTGATCCGCCGCCGTTCGCACACTCCTCACTCCACTAGCCGCCGGCTTCACAGCCACCTTCACCTCAGGCTTCGCCACGGCCTTAGCAGGCACCTTCGTCTCAGGCTTCACCTCGGCCTTCACATTCCCTTTCGCCTCCGGCTTCACCGCCGCTTTCACCGCCGCCTTCGTCTCCACTTTCGCCGGACGCGCCGCCACCCCACGCGACGTCACCACCGGCACCTCCTCTTCCACCACCTCCGCCGCTTCCACCATCTCCGCCCCCGCCCCAGCCATGAACGTCACCGGCACGTTCCGCATCGGCTGCAGATTCACCGTCGCCACCTCCAATGGATACCCTTTCGTCTCCGCTAGAATCCTCTGCAGCCGGTCCAGCTGCTCC
>JAIXVE010000039.1 GCA_027483175.1 Verrucomicrobiaceae bacterium
ACCCGCGAACTCCTCATCATCCCTAACGTCTCCCTCTACAAGGGTGCCTTCAGCAATCTCTCCAGACCCACCTCCGTCCGCACCGAGGTCATCGAAATCGGCTTCAGCTACGACGACCCACCCAACCGGGTCAAAGAGGTCATGCTCGACCTCCTCAAATCCTCCCCAGGCGTCCTCTCCGACCCAGGCCCGCGCGTCAGCACCGCCAATTACGCCGACTTCTCCATCACCTACCGTCTCATCTTCTCCGTCGCCGCCCAGGAAGACCTCGGCGCCACCCGCGACGCCATCATGACTCGTCTCTGGTACGTGGTCCGCCGCGAGGGCCTCAACATCCCGTTCCCCATCGCCATGGAATACGGCCCCGGCGAATCCCCCAGCCCCACCCCTCCAGCCCCGGAAGCCCTCCTCAAACCCCACCCGCGCTTCCGCCCAGCCCTAACCGCCGACACGGAACAACCTCCCCGCACCGTCGAATTCGCCGCCGGCGAAACCATCCAGCACCCGGGCTCTGGCTTCGACGGCTTCGCCCTCGTCCTCAAAGGCACCGCCGCTCTCCTCTCCAAGGACGCCTCCGGCCAGCTCGTCCGCATCGGCGAAATCGGCCCCGGCGAATGCTTCGGCGACCAACTCTCCGCAGGCGCCGCCTCCCACGACGTCGGCGTCAACGCCATCACGGACGTCGTTATCATGCTCTTCAGCAACGGCTCCATCGATCAGCTCCTCCAGCGCTCCCCCACCCTCGCCACCGAAATCGGCGACGCCATCGAATCCCGCCGCCGCACCGCCCAGGCCGCTCGCTACCGGCAATAACAACCTCCTCCCGCTCAGGGCCACAGCAGGGGGTGCCTCAACCACTCCCGCACCACTCCGCCCAGCGACGCCGCCAGTCGCTCGCCCCCACAACCCCGCGCCCCGCCCGCATCCGGCCCCATCCCGCAAAACCGCGCCGCCCACCTCTCCGGCCCCGCCCCCACCGCATCCACCTCCGCCGCCACCCGCATCCCTCCCCGCACTTCCCCTAACCACAAATTCCTCCCCGCTTCCAGCACCAACCCGGAATCCACCACTTCCCGCTGCGCCTCAAAACTCAATCCCCCGAAATCCACCTCGTCAGCCACCCCACACCCCACCTCCCTAACACACCCCCGCAATTCCTCCGGCAGCAACCCTACCAATCTCTCCCTTCTCTCCCCAACCCTCACCTCCTCAGCCCCCGCATCAAACGCCCCACGCGGCACCATCACCGCATCCCACACAGCACTCGCCCCTAACCCAACCATCTCAAGGGTCTCCCGCGTCCCCGCCAGCCGCCGCGCCAGCAACGGCCGCCGCAACACCGCCGCCTCCCACCACGGCAGCCCGAATCCCTCCCGCAGCGAACTCATCACCACCGCCTCCGCCGCTCCCATCATCGCCGGAACCGTCGGCGCTCCCCCCTCCTCCGCCACCGCCAGCCTCACCGGCCACCCGCCTTCCTCCACCGCCCGCTCCATCCCCGCATACCACCCGCGCTCCGCCGCAGAACTCACCCCGCCCGTCGTCACCAGCATCGCCCCCTCATCCACCGCCCGCATCACCAGCACCGCCTCCGCCAGATTCTTCCGCCGCAACGCCCGCGCCGGATAAACCCACACGCGTCTCCCCCCACTCATCCCACGCAGCCACTCCCGCGCCTCCTCCACCGCCGCCCGACTCGTCTCCGGCCTCACTAACGGATTCCCCCCGAACCCGCACCTCCGCCCCAGCACGTCCCTCGCAAACCGCGCATCCGCCACATTCACCGCCACGGTCCTCACCCGCTCACCCACCGGAAAGGTCAGCGCCACCGCCTCCTCAAGGCTCTCCACTCCCTGCTCCCCGAACTCCGCCCACCGCTCCCACCGCCCATCCCACCACCAGTCATGCTGGTGCAGCCAGACCGACGCCCCAACCGCCTCCGCCACCCGCACCACCATCGCACCCAATCGCAATCGCCTCCCCACACTCAGATTGTGCGCCCACACCACATCCCCACTCCCCACCTCCCTCCTCAGCAATTCCTCCGCACCACCCTCCCCCGCAAACTCACTCCAGTACCCAATCCCAGCATCACTCTCCCACCGCACCGGCAGCGGAAACACCGCCCGCTCAAACTCCCCGCGCCATCCCTCCGGCACTCGCTCCCCACCCAGCATCACCACCCGCTCACACCCCCAGCACCGCGCCACCGCCGCCGCTCCCCACTCCACCACCTGCCGCACGCCTCCCGGCCGGTAATGATAGTGCACAATGATCAGCGCTCGCCCCATCCCTCTCCCCAACCCATCCCGCCCTCCTCCGCCAGCGGGGATTTGCCGCCCCTCTCCTTGCAGCCGCCCTCCCCAGCATCCATCAACCTCCTCCTGCCCAGTGTCCGATCTCTTCCAGTTCCCCTCCGTCACCTCTCTCCCGCGACTCACCCAGTCCGCCGGCGACACCCTCCAGCGCGATCTCTCCGCGTGGTCCCGTCTCCGCCCTCTCACCCTCGTCCTCCCCACCCACGCCCGCGAACTCGGCTCCCCAGCCCTCGCCTCCATCCGCCAATCCATCGCCGCCACCCCATGGCTCCACCACGTCGTCGTCGGGCTGGACGCCGCCTCCCACGACCACTTCCTCCTCGCCCGCTCGCTCTTCTCAAATCTCCACTGCTCGGTCGACATCCTCTGGCACGATAACCCGGACGCCCCACCCCTCCCTCCCGAAGCCGCCGCCCTCCCTCACGGCAAGGGCCGCAATCTCTGGCTCTCCACCCGCGCCGCCCTCGCCAATCCCAACACGTTCGGCGTCGCCGCCCACGACGCCGACATCACCTGCGCCTCCCCCGAATTCCTCGCCCGTCTCGCATGGCCGGTCCTTCACCCGGACGCCAACTTCGCAGGCACCAAGGGCTGGTACGCCCGCCACGCCACCTCCCTCCACGGGCGTCTCTTCCGTCTCCTCTTCCAACCGCTCCGCCTCGCCCTCGCCGAATCCGCCACCCAACCCATCCCGTGGCTCGATTACCTCGGCCAATTCCGCTACGCCCTCTCCGGTGAATGGTGTCTCCGGCGCTCCGCACTCCAGCTCATCCATTTCGGCACGGGCTGGGACGCCGAAATCCGCATGCTCCACGCATGGCATTCCCTCCCAGACCTCCATATCTGCCAGGCCGAACTCTGCGACGCCTACGACCACCGCCACCACGACCTCGCCGGCCTCGGCCGCATGGCCTCGGATGTCGCCGCCGCCATCTGGCACGCCATCCCCTCACACCTCCAACCCGACGCCGCCACCGTCCTCGCACGCTTCCACCTAACTTCCCGCAAAGCCCTCCACCAGTCCGCTCTCGTCGCCGCCGCCAACGGGCTCCAGCACGACCCCGCCGCCGAATCCGCCGCCGCCGCCGCCTTCTCCGCCATCCTCCCCGCCGCCCTCTCCCCTCTCTCCTCCCCACCTCCTCTCCTCCCGCCTCCCTGACTTTCCTCCCACCTTCCCTAACCATGCGCAAATCCAACCACTACCGCAGCGACGACCAGCGCCGCCAGCGCCGCGATCTCTCCGCCGCAGGCATCGAACCCGCCAAAGGCATGGGCCAGAACTTCATGACCGACGTCGCCGTCGCCTCATGGATCGTCGACCAACTCGAAATCGCCCCCGAAGACACCGTCATCGAAATCGGCCCCGGCATGGGTGCCCTCACCACCCACCTCGTCAAATCCGCACGCAACCTCATCCTCCTCGAAAAGGATGACGAAATCGTCGAACTCGTCCGCGCCAAATACGGCTCGCTCCCCGGCGTCACCGTCATCCACGGCGACGCCCTCCACTTCGACCTCCGCCCCTACTTCAAATCCCAGCCGCTCAAACTCATCGGCGCACTCCCCTACTCGGTCGGCACCGAAATCGTCCGCCGCTGGCTCACCAACCCTAGCCCAGTCCAGCGCGCCGTCTTCACGCTCCAGAAGGAGGTCTGCGACCGTCTCTGCGCCGCCCCCGGCACCCCCGACTGCGGGCTCCTCACCGTTCGCACCCAGCTCCGCTGGAACGCCTCCATGGTCCGTAAACTCCCGCCGGACATCTTCGTCCCACGCCCCAAAGTCGATAGCGGGGTCGTCGTCCTCACCCCGCGCCCGCGCCACGATCTCCCGCCCTTCGACGAAGCCGCCATCGACCACCTCCTCCGCTCAGGCTTCTCCCAGCGCCGCAAAATGCTCCGCAATCTCCTCCCGCCACGCGACGACCGACCATGGGACGTCATCGCCGCCGCCGCAGGCATCAATCCCACCGCACGCGGTCAGGAACTCTCCGTCGCCCAATGGGTCGCCCTAGCCGACGCATGGCGCGGCCACGACGCCCCGCCCGCCCAGCGCGACGACGAACTCTTCGACGTCGTCGACGAACACAATGTCGTCACCTCCACCGCCCCCCGCGCCGTCGTCCACGCCAACGGCTGGCGTCACCGCGCCGTCCACATCTTCGTCCTCAACGCCGCCGGCGAGGTCTTCCTCCAGAAACGTTCCCACCTCAAAGATAAAATGCCCGGCAAATGGGACAGCAGCGCCGCCGGCCACCTCGACGCCGGTGAAGCCTACCTCCCCTGCGCCGTCCGCGAACTCGAAGAAGAACTCGGCATCCGCACCACCCCAGACCGTCTCCAACTCGCCGCCACCGTCCCCGCCTGCCCCGGCACCGGCATGGAATTCGTCGAACTCTTCACCACCCACTCCGACCAACCGCTCCATTGGCCCCCCGCCGAAATCGAAACCGGTCTCTGGATGTCCCCACACGAAATCGACGCATGGACCGCCGCCCGCCCCGAAGACTTCGCCGAAGGCTTCCTCGAATGCTGGCAACGCTGGCAACGCCCAACCCCCCAGCCGTAACAAGGCCTTCCCAACCCTGTCTCCGAACAAGGGCGCCGCAGGCTCCGTACTGCTGTGAGCAATCACAGCTCTCCCTGCGCACGGAGTGCGCCTAACCGCCCCCTCCCAACAAGCCCCAAAAGTGGAAGCGGCGTCCCGCCGCTTATCTCCCCAAAAGCCTCCCTCCCAACAAGCCCGGGCACGCGAGGCTCCGCACTCGCCCTCTCCCCACAAGCCCCTCCGAACAAGCCCCTCCGAACAAGCCAGCCGAAGGCTCTGGACTGCTGTGAGCAATCACAGCTCTCTCTAGCGCACGGAGTGCGCCTACCCGCACCCCTCCGAACACGCCCGGGCACGCAAGCCCTCGCACTCGCCCTCGCCCCACAAGCCCCTCCCAACAAGCCAGCCGAAGGCTCTGGACTGCTGTGAGCAATCACAGCTCTCTCTGCGCACGGAGTGCGCCTGCCAGCCCCCTCCGAACAAGCCCGGGCACGCGA
>JAIXVE010000085.1 GCA_027483175.1 Verrucomicrobiaceae bacterium
GCGTTGGTGGCGAAGCGGAGCGAGAACGTTTTGAGACCGTTGTCGTTGCCGGTGGTGTAGCCCCATGTGCTGATTTCGGTGAGGTAGCGGTCGGTGCCGAGATCGATGAGGAGGATGGGAGCTGGACGGACGGCGAGGTAGTCGGAAGGATAGCCGCCGGGGTCGGTGGTGACCCATGTCTGGCCGGGGAAGCCGTCGTGGGGTGGGGAGGCGGAGAACCCGATGCCGGGGCCCTGGTGGAGACGGTCGAGGGGGTAGAAGGCTTCCGAGTTGGGGCTGGTGATGCTGACGGGGGTGTAGAAGTCGGCGGCTGGGGCGATGAGGGCCAGAGCGGTGAGGAGCGTGGTGATGATGATGGGCAGCGACCTCATGGGGCAATGGTATGGCGGAATGGGGGGTAAGTCCATGCCAGAGGGGAGCAGGAACGGGGCCGCGGGGAGCGCGGGAGATGGCGGTGGGAGGCCGCTGGGGCTGAGGGGCGTCAGCCTTGGGAGTGGAGGAACTTGAGGAAGGCGGCGAGGGTTTCGTCGCTGACGTGGTGTTCGATGCCTTCGGCGTCGCGTTCAGCGGTTTCGCGGCGGACCCCGAGGGCGCGGAGGAAGGCGGTAACGGTTTCGTGGCGGGATTTGCAGTCGCGTGCGAGGGCGGCACCGGATTCGGTGAGGAAGATGGAGCGGTAGGGTTCGGAGCGGACGAAGCCCTGGCGCTGGAGGCGGGTGATGGTGCGGCTGACGGTGACGTGGGTGACGCCGAGGGTTCGGGCGAGGTCGACGACGCGGGCTTCGCCGGTGAGGGTGATGAGGTCGGCGATGGCTTCGACGTAGTCTTCGGCGATTTCGCGGGCATTGTCCTGGCGTGCTTTGGAGAGACTGATGGCCTGAGCCGACGTGCTGCGGGTGGTGGCAGGCTGGGCGGGTTGGGAGGGGGCAGTGGAGCGGCGGACGGCGGGCATGGCTGGGGGGACAGTGAATTCAGGATTGGCACTTGCAACGCCGGGATGGTTTCGTAGCCTCGGCTACATGTAGCTCGTGCTACACACTAGAACCGAGACTACAAATGAAGCAGAGAACGATAAAATGGCTGGGTGTGGCGTTGGTTTTGCCGGTGTTGGTGGAGGGGAGGGAGATGAAGACGGATCGCCCTGACACGACGGAGAGTGCGTATTCGGTGGAGGCTGGGCGTTGGCAGGTGGAGGCGGAGGTGGCGAGTGGGGAGTTGGATGGTGGGGAGTGGGGGGAGTGGGTGGGGATGGAGATGAATTGGAAGTATGGGGTGGGGGAGGATGTGGATGTGCAGGTGGTGGTGCCGTTTGTGACGGTGGTGAGTGGGGCGGGGGTGGGGGTGGGGGATGTGACGGTGCGGGTGAAGCGGAACGTGCTGGGGAATGATGGGGGGCGGGTGGCGGTGGCGTTGATGCCGTATGTGGCGCTGCCGACGGGAGGTGAATTGGGGGCAGGGGGAGTGGAGGGAGGGTTGATTGTGCCGGTGGCGGTGGGTGGGGTGTGGGGGTGGGAGACTGGGGCGATGGTGGAGGCTGGGGTAGTGCGGGGGGAGGTTGGTGGGGTGCGGGGGGAGGTGCTAGTGTCGGCGACGGCGGGGCGTGAACTGACGGAGACGAGCGGGTTTTTTGTGGAAGCGGTTGGGGTGTTCGGGGGAGAGGACGGGTTGGAAGTGTATGGGAATGCGGGGGTGACGTGGGAGGTGCGGCGCGACTGGGTGTGGGACGCGGGTGTGCGGGTGGGACTGACGGCGGCGGCGGTGGATTTCAGTCCGTTTGTGGGGCTGAGTGTCAGGTTTTAAGGGGCGGGGGGAAAATTGGAAATTGGAAATAGTGAATAGTAAAAGGGGGCGTGTTGGGAGAGTGGTTGGGAACCACGGATTTCACGGATGGGCACGGATGGGCTTTGAGTGTAGAACGTAGGATTGGATCGGTAAGGGTCCGGTTCGGGTAGTGGCGATCCTGGGAAACGCGGAGCCTGCTGTTGAAGCGGTGCCGGGAGCGGAGATGGGGGAGTTGGGTGGACAGCGTGCGGCTGCGCAGGGATGCGTTGAGGGAGTCGCCTGGCGGCGGGTCTTGTGCGATACGGTTTTGTTGATTCTCAGTTGAAGGTCGTCATCTTCTCCGTCGGCGTGCCTCGCTGTGAGGGGAGATGACTCGCCGCGCTCCCGGTCCTGGTTTTCCAGCAGGTTCCCAGTGGAACGGAAGGTGATACGCGGGGTTGACCCGTCGGAGGATGAGGGGTATTATCATGAAGGCTGGAAGCTGATCATGATCACGAAGCTCAATACCGGCGGCACAATCCACAACGGAGATGGTCCTGCGTGTTCGATAGAAAAAGTATTGCGAGGCAAGTTGATCATCGTGATCTGATCCATCTACCACCTGAGGCTTTTGAATCAAACTCCATGGAACCTGACATTGACGTACAGTTTGCCAATCAGATGATGGAAGAATTGTCAGAGTTGGAGATCGCCGACTATTGTCTGAAAACAGGAAATTTTTTCTGGGATTTAATTGCATGCATTGATCATAAATGGGTTCAAAAGTTATTCGATGCATATCTAATAGCATTAAAAAAGATTGACCATCCGGAAGTTTTTGAACAGTTCCTGTGCACGTCGATGCACGCATTGGCCTGGAGAGCAGCTGAAGAAAACGAATTAATTGAGAAGATTGCGAGAATTATATCAGGTATACGGTTTGGAAATCAGCTGATGCGTGAGTGACCGTATGAGGGTTCCACGCCGATAATTCACGTGATTCATTCCCGGACTGCATTAGGAGAAGAACTATATGAGGAAAGAGGTCACAGAAGTGTTCCGGAGACTCCGGGAGTTCCAGACGCAGAGTTCACAACGCTTCGCGGATTTCCATGTTCAATTAGGATTGCCTTTGATGCAGGAAACTACTGAATCGAGTGGGGTGTTTGAATCTGCTATCGAAGCAGTCGCAGACCTGGCGCTGAGAGACATGGCTGGTGACTTGTTTAGGGAGCCCTTTGTCGAATGCGAAATCGTCGAAACGGCCGATGATTCTACGTGGCTTTACGAGGACAGAGATTCGATCAATGGGCTCGAAGGTTTTTCATGGAACAGGAAAGAGGCAATTGGTGATAAAACGTACAAATATCATGGATTTTATGATTTGACGCGCATGATCCCGCGAACATTTGAGTATGTTTCGATTGAACTGCGCGATGCGGCTGCTTTGGCGACGCGTGTCTTCGTGCATGTGCCATTCGAGCATGTTCGGTTTTATCTGACGATACAGGGGTGAGTGATTGGCGGGTTTCGCTTTCTTGGAGGGATGGTTGGGGAGCGTTGGGGCGATGGTGGGGATTTGTTATGGGTTGGGGCGGCAATCCGGTGGTGTCGCGTTGCTCAACCACCGGTTAAAGGCCGGCACCCCTGCCGGGGCGGTGTCGTATTGTTGTGTTAGACCCTGGGGCGTTGCCCCAGGCTGGTATGGCGTTGCGCCGTTGGCGCGCAGGAAGGGGGCGGGGCGGAAATGGGAAATTGAAAATAGGAAAAGGGGGCGAGTTGGGAGAGGGGTTGGGAGCCACGGATTTCATGGATGGGCAGGGATGGGCTGGTGGGCCTCGCGGGTGGTATGAGGTGGGTGGGCGCCCCTGCCGGGGCGGTGTCATATTTGTGTGTTAGACCTGGGGCGATGCCCTAGGCTGGTATGGAGTTGCGCCGTTGGCGCGCAGGAAGGGGGGATGGAAATTGAAAATTGGAAATAGTGAACAGCAAAAGGTGCTGGTTCGGAGGTGAGGGTTATCGGGTGATGGCGATGCGGGCGAAGCGGCTGGTGGAGGAGAGCGGGGTGGGGTCGCGGAAGGTGAGGGAGTCGAGGTTGTTGCCGAGAGTGGAGGGTGGGGAGGAGGGGGTTGTGGCGGTGAGCCATGTGGCGAGGTCGGAGGAGAACTGGGCGGTGGTGGCGAAGTCGAGGGGTTTGTGGCGGATGGGGGTGGTGATGGTGGCGAAGGAGTCGGGTCCTGAGGGAAGGGTGCCTGGGGTGGTGGCGGGAGGGTTCTGGGGGGAGCGGGGGTTGGAGCCGAAGGCGTATTCGAGGAAGTTGGAGAGACCGTCGAGGTCGGGGTCGGCGTCGGGGCCGGCGAGGGAGGAGTTTTCCGAGCCGTCGGGGAGGAAGATTTCGGTTGGGGAGAAGTGGTCCCAGCGCCAGCCGGAGAAGTGATTGGCGAAGTCGGCGTCGGGTTCGCCTGGGGAACCGGATTCTGAGCCGCTGATGGCCCAGTGGGTGGGTTGGCCGTAGCCTTGGTGGGAGGGGATCGGGTCGCGGACGACGAGCGAGCGGCCGGAGCCATCGGTGGGCGGGAACCATGAGTCGTTGTAGGAGAAGTCGAGGACGACCTCGCCGGAGGCGTCGAGGAGTTCGATGGCTTCGCCGCTGTTGGCTAGGGTGCCGAGCCATGGGCCGGAGACGGGGATGGTGTTGCCGTAGCGTCGGGCGAAGGCGGGGAGATTGGCGGCGACGACGAGACGGGCATTGGGGGCGAGGGAAGTGCCCTGGGGGAAAGTGAATTCGATGCCCTTGGTGAAGCGAGCGCCGGAGAGATTGAGCGTGGTGGAGCCGGTGTTGAGGAGTTCGATGAATTCGAAGTCGTCGGCGACGGCGCTGCTGATGTCGGCGAGTTCGGAGGGGGAGGGGTCGGCGGGGTGGTAGGCGAGTTCGGTGATGCGGAGGAACTGCTGGGCTGGGGTGGGATTGGCGGGGGTGGTGATGGAGGTGACGAGAGTGTTGGCGGCGTCGCGGAGTTCGAGGGATTCGCCGCGGGAGCTGAGTTGGCCCTGGTAGGGACCGACGACGAAGCGGCCTTCGCCGCCGCGCGGGCTGACGGTGCGGGCGCGGAAGGAGGCCTGGCGCGGGGAGACGAAGAGAGAGCCGTTGGCGGGGATGACGGTGCCGCCTTTGAAGGAGAAGCGGATGGCACCGGCGAGGGACCAGCCCGAGATGTCGGCGGCGAACGCGTTAGGATTGGTGAGCTGGACGTATTCCTCCTGCTGGGTGGTAGAGTTAGGCGGGAAGGCGTCGAAGCCGGAGATGGTGATGGGGAACGAGGCTGGTTGCGGCGTGGCGGGGATGCCTGCGCTGCTGGCGTTGGAGATGCCGACGGCGGTGGTGGACGTGTGGGTGGTGAAGAAGTGAGTGCGGCGCGGGGTTAGGAAGAGGGTTTTGATTTCGGAGATGGCGGTGGTCAGCGAGTCGTTGCCGAGCCCGTAGGGACCGGCGATGGGAGGCCAGCCCCATTGGGTGCGGTCGAGTGTGGCTTCCGGGGTGATGCGGGCGACGTGGGCGTCGAGCATGGATTCGAGGAGCGGGGCGGCGGTACCGGGGGGCTGGAGGTACTGGTCCATGATGGAGCGCATGCGGCGGAGGAGCATGGCGCGGGTTTCGGGGACCGAGATGATGGCGTCGTAGAAGCGATTGTAGCGCTGGCCGGCGTAATCGAGCGTCCAGCACTGGATGTTGCCGTAGAGCGGGTGGCTTTTATTGCGGTCGATGTTCGCGGAGAGCGTGGTGTTTCCGGAGGGGAAGTCGGCGTAGTAGAGCTGGCCCCATGAGAGATTGGTATCGAAGGGGATGATGCGCCATTCGCCGGTGCCGTCGGAGTCGCGATGGATGACCATGTTGGCCCAGACATCGTCGCCTTCCTGAGTGATGCGGGCGACGGTGAGGTAGTTGAT
Source organism: Verrucomicrobiaceae bacterium (assembly GCA_027483175.1). Taxonomy (GTDB): domain Bacteria; phylum Verrucomicrobiota; class Verrucomicrobiia; order Verrucomicrobiales; family V1-33; genus V1-33. Next base: position 5,710 of record JAIXVE010000085.1, read on the forward strand.
GGTGGCGGGGATATCGATCTGGTCGAAGACGTTATTGCGGCGCGTGGTGGTATTGGCGCTGGTGATGGCGGTGACGAAGTTGGCCATGTCGGTGGTGCCTTCGTAGGTACGGGTTTGTTTTTCGCCGCCGGCTCCGGCCATCTGGCCGACGGAGGCGTACATGGCACCGTTGGGGTCGAGCCCCATGTTTTCGAGGAGTTCGAAGTCCTGGGTTTCGGTGTGGAAGGCGAGTTGCCAGAAGGCCCCGTTGATCTGGGTGCGGACGGGGAAGTGTTCGGGGCCGCCGGTGCCGGAGACCCGGTGGAGCCACATGCTCATCATCTGGCGGGAGTAGGAAGGGTCGACGTATTCGCCGTTGAGGGCGAGTTCGCGCATGCGGGAGCGGCCGTTGGCCCAGCGGAACTGGTGTTCTGCGTTGAAGTCGACGCGGTGGGCGCGTTTGTTCATGGTGCGGGTGGTGTCGCCTTTGATGCGGAAGAAGACATTGTCGTAGAGTTCGCCGTCGTAGAAGAGGGCACCGCGGCCGCCGACGTTGTCCTGGTCGATGGGGTGGGCGTTGTTGAAGGTGTAGGTGCCGGGGACGAAGACGTGGTAGATGGGGAGCTGGGTGACGACGTTGTCGGTGGCGACGGTGCCGAAGTACTGGTCCGAGCCGGTGGGGTTGAGGAAGGCTGGGGCGGTGCCCTGGATGCCGGAGGAATCGGTGGCGATGATGCGCCAGCGGATCATCTGGCCGGGGGTGAGGCCGGTGGTGGGGATGGAGGCGGACCATGTGTTAGCAGGTCCGGCGGTCATGGGGATGATGGATTCCGCGTTGTACATGATGCGCCATGCGAGGACGACCGGAGTCGTGGCGGCGAGGGGGCGGAGACTTGGGGTGACCTTGACGGAGATGGGGATTTCCGGGCTGGCGGGGCCGCCGGTTGGGCGGTTAGGGAGATCCTGAGTGCCGTGGTAGAGGACATCGGTGACGAACGGACCGATGGTGGTGCGGGTGCCGGAGTTGGCGGTGCCGGGGGTGGGGGAGAGGAGGTAGGCTCCGGCGGGGTCGATGGAGAGCGCGTCGAGCGAGGCGGAGGCGAGAGAGTTAGGGTCGGTGGGGGAATTGTTGAGCGAGTGGATGGCGAGGATGTTGGTGCCGGAGACGAGGGCGGCGGCGGGGAAGTCGGTGATGGAAGAGCGGGTGGGGATGGACGTGGAGGAAGCGGTGCTGTTCCAGAGCGGGTCGGTTGGGGCGTTGAGCGAGGTGATGCGCGTGCCGTTGAGCCATGCGGTGAAGCCGTCGCTGGAGCGTGCGGTGAAGCGGAGCGTGCTGATGCCGGCTGGGTTGGAAATGTTGAAGGGGATGCGGAGGAAGGCACCGGGGTTGCCGGGGAGGGAGGCGGAGAGATTGAGGTTGAGGTCGGCTGGGTCGACGGCTTCGTCGGCGCCGTTGAAGATCTGGGAGATCTGGGTGGGTGTGAGGGCGGTGTTGTAGAAGCGGACCTCGTCGAGGAGCCCGTTGTACTTCTGCCAGTAGGTGTCGTGGGAGCGGCCGAGTTCGATGATCTGGGTGGCGGGCCATGACCATGCGTTGGTGTGGGTGATGGCACCGGAGGCGAGACCGTCGACGTAGAAGCGGTCGGTGCCGCCGGCGGCTCCATTGTAGACGAACGTGATGTGGTGCCAGCGGTCGTCGTCGACGCGGGCGAGGGAATAGAACGATCCGCCGCCGGCTGGCTGGCTGAAGATGCGGCCTGGGTTGGCGTTGGAGGAGGCGGTGAGGACGAGGACATTGCCGGTGGTGGTGCGGCGGTCCCAGAGCATGGCACCTTCGCTGCCGCCTGGGGCGGTGGCGGTCTGGGCGGATTTCATCCAGAACATGATGGTTCCGGAGACCGCGTTGAAGTCGGCGTGGGCGGGGAGGGTGAGTTGGGAACTGCTGGCGGCGTTGGCGTTGGCGACGAACTGGAGCGAGCCGCGGCGGAGGATGGGAGAAGGTGCTGCGTCGGTGGCAGCGGGCATGAAGAGAGTGGTGTTGCCGGTGTTGGTGCCGTTGCGGGCGTTGCCGGAGGAATCGGTGGCGAGGGCGGCGGCGGAGTCGGCGTTGAGGCGGAGTTTTAGGTTCGTGGCAGCGACCATGGTGGGTGGGCCGGAGATGCCAGTGCCGAGGGAACCGGCGGACCATGAGGAGTCGTCGAACGGTTCGGAAGCGCCGCGCCATGATGCGCCGAGGGAGTCGCCGCCGTTGGAGGCGGAGGGGACGAAGGCTTTGGCTGGGGCGGTGGCTGGGATGAGCGGGGAGGTATTGAGGGAGATCCCGTAGGGGACATCGGGGACCTGGCGCGGGTAGGTGTAGGCGGAGACGATGGAGACCACGCCGCCGGTGCCTTCTTTGGTGAGGGCGAGGAAGCGGCCGGCGTTGTTGGAGATTTTGAAGTTAGTGGCCATGCGCGGCTGGGCGGGCGTGCCGGGGTTGTCCTGACCGGCGACGGCCTGGGGTGGGCGGCGGTCGCGATCCGAGGCGAAGACGACGATGCGGCGGCCGGCGGCGAGCGTCCATGAAGGGAGCGGCCATTTGCGGAGACGGGTGGAGTCGTCGGTGAGGTACCAGCCGCTGAGGGAGACGGTGGCGGCGGACTGGTTTTCGATTTCGAGCCAGTCTTCCTTTTCGAAGAGCTCGTCGCGAAGACCGGAGACATTGCTGGCGAGGAATTCGCTGATGACGAGCTGGGCGCTGGCGGGGAGGGCGCAGGTTAGGGCGGCGAAGACGCAGAGGAGACGGCGATTCATGATGAAAAAGGGGATGGGCAGGTCCGCAAAGCACCTGCTGATGGGAGGGATGGTGAGGTGGGGAAATCCGCGGGGCAATGGCGGAGCGAGGGGGGTGGATTACTGGACGGGGAGGGAGAGCTTGAGGGATTGGCCGTTGCGGAGGACGGTGATGGGGATGGAGGTGCCGGGTTTCCGAGATTGGAGGATGAGCCCGATGAGGGTGCTTTCGGTGAGGTCGCTGGAGGATCCGTCGAAGGCGGTGAGGATGTCGCCTTTGCGGAAGCCGGCGTTTTTGGCGGCGGCGTGTTTGCCGTATTCGCCGGCGTGTTTGATTTCGAGGGCGAGGGAATCGGGGGCGATGCCGGCGGCGCGGCGGGCGTCGTCGGAGAGACGGACGAGCTGGAGACCGCCGAGGGCCATGGCGCGGAGACCCCATGTGCCGGCGCGGTTAGAGATGTCGGATTGGGAGCGCCAGTTGGCGGGGAGGGAGAGGGATGCGGAGATGGTTTCGGGGCCGCGCTGGAATTCGATAGGGAGGGAGGAGGCGGAGGACGGGAGCTGGTGGAGAGCCCATGCGAAGTCAGCGGTGGAGACGAGCGGGGCGGCGGCGGCGGAGGTGATGCGGTCGCCGGGCTGGAGACCGGCGGCGGCGGCTGGGGAGCCCTTGGTGACGGAGAGGACGGAGGTGGCGGAGGCGGGGTCGAGGGAGAGCCCGATGGTTTCGGGTGAGGGCATGGGGTAGATGAGGGCGTCTGGGATGGGGCGGCCTTCGGTGCGGTGCCATGTGCGGAGGGCGTCGCCGATCTGGTGGCAGTGGACGCAGCTTTGGACGAGTTTGCCGTTCCAGTCGAGGTCGCGGGAGTAGCGTCCGGCGAGTTCGGGGATGTCGATGGGCGTGCGGAACGGGGTGGGGCGGCCTTGTTTGGGTGCGAGGAGAGGTTTGACGGAGGGCCAGCGGGCGTGGATGGCGAGTGCGGCCTTGGCGGAGGCGGTGTAGCCGGAGAGACTGGAGTTGGAGGAATCCTTCTGATGCTGCCATGAGCCGTAGCGGCCGATGACGGTGCCGTCGGCGTGGAAGAAGAGTGTGGAGAAGGAGAGATCGTAGTCGAACTGGAAAGTTGTCAGGTCGAGCGTATTGGCATTGATGAGACGGACGCAGACGAAGCGGTCGAGGAGTGGGGCGAGGTCTGAGGATTCGAGGATGGAGGCGTCGATGCCCATGCAGGCGAGACAGGGGACGCAGCGGAGGACGACGAGGAGCGGTTTGCCGGAGGATTTGGCGGTGGCGAAGCCCTTGGCGAGGTCGTTGTAGATCCAGCGGGCGTTGTTTTCCATGGAGGCCTTGTCGTTGCGGACGGCTCCCTCGCGGTCCTTGACGGTTTCGGCGGGGAGGGAGAGCGGGGAGACGAGGAGGAGGGCGAGTGCGGCGGTAAGGTTGAGTGGGCGGAGCGCGGGCATGGGGGATGATGGCATGGAGGCGGGGTGCGAGGCAAGCTTCGCGATGGGATGGGTTCCGCTGATGCGGGGGCGGCGGCGAGGCGGGTGGGCGGCTATGGGTTGCGGGATGAAACGACGAGTACTGATGCTAGTAATGGCGGGAGTGGCGCGGGTGGTGGCTGGGGATTTTCCCGAGCCGGTGGACAGCGAGCGTGTTGGGGGCGTGCCGCTGATGGGGGCGGAGGAAGCGGCGGCGGCGTGGCAGGTGCCTGCGGGGTGTCGGGTGACGGTGGTGGCGTCGGAGCCGGAGGTGAGGAATCCGATTGCGATGAGTTGGGACGGGCGCGGGAGATTGTGGGTGGCGGAGAATTTCACGTATGCGGAGCCGTCGGTGCGGTTTGACGAGCGGCAGCGGGATCGGGTGGTGATTTTCGAGTTAGGGAAGGGTGGGGAGCGGGCGAAAGGGCGGAAAGTGTTTATGGATGGATTGGTGCGCCTGACGAGTGTGCAGACCGGGCGAGGGGGAGTGTGGCTGATGTGTCCGCCGGAGCTGTTGTTTGTGCCGGATGCGGATGGGGATGATGTGCCGGACGGGCCGCCGGTGACGGTGCTGGACGGGTTTACGGTGGCGCAGGGGAACTATCATAATTTTGCGAACGGATTGCGATGGGGGCCGGACGGGTGGTTGTATGGGCGGTGCGGGCATTCGTGTCCGGGGAAGCCGGGCGTGCCGGGGACGCCGGAGGGGAGGCGGCCCGGGTTGGAGGGAGGGATCTGGCGGTATCATCCTGAGCGGAAGACGGTGGAAGTGCTGGCGCACGGGACGACGAATCCGTGGGGGCATGACTGGGATGCGCATGGCGAGTTGTTTTTCATCAACACGGTGAATGGGCACTTGTGGCATATGATTCCGGGGGCGCATTTTCTGGAGTCGTTCGGGACTGATCCGAATCCGTATGTTTACGAGCGCCTGGACATGCATGCGGACCACTGGCATTTTGACCGGGGGAAAGGGTGGCAGCAGTCGCGCGACGGGAAGGCGAATGATTTAGGGGGTGGGCATGCGCATGTGGGGATGATGATTTGTCAGGGAAGCAGCTGGCCGGCGGCGATGGAGGGGCGGTTGGTGACGTTCAACATGCATGGGCGGCGGGTGAACGTGGAGCGATTGGAGCGCGAGGGGAGTGGTTATGTGGGGCGGCACGAGCCTGATGTGCTGTTGTCGGGGGATCCGTGGTTTCGGGGGATGGATCTGAGCACGGGGCCGGACGGGGCGGTGTATGTGATTGACTGGAGTGATACGGGCGAGTGTCATGACCATACGGGCGTGCATCGGAACAGTGGGCGGATTTACCGGGTGGGAGGGGAACGGGAGTGCGGGGAAGTACTGAATTTACCGCTAGGGAAAGTGGATGCGGAGAAAGTGCTGCGGCATGCGAATCCGTGGTATGAGCGGCGGTGGCGGGAGGTGTTGCGGGCTGGGGATGTGTCGGAGGATTGGCTGCGCGGGAAGGTGGCGGGTGCGGGGTCGGTGGTAGAGCGGTTGCGGGCATTGTGGGCGCTGCAGGCGTTGGGGAAGGCAGGGGAGGATGTGCTGATGCCGCTGCTGGAGGCGGAGGACGAGCATTTGCGGGTGTGGGCGGTTAGGCTGCTGAGTGACGGGTGGCCGATGGATGACATTGTGGGGCGGCGGGAGGCTGGTCCGGGGCCGGGAGCGGCGCTGGAGGAGAAGTTCGTGCGGATGGCTAGGGAGGATACGTCGGGATTGGTGAGACTGGCGCTGGCGTCGGTGCTGCAGCGATTGCCTGCGGCGTCGCGGGGGAAGCTGGCGGCGGCGCTGGCGGGTCGGGCGGAGGATGCGGGGGATCACAATTTGCCGGCGATGGTGTGGTATGGATTGACCCCGCTGGTGACGTCGGATCCGGAGACGGTGGCGGACTTGGCGGTGGGGACGCGGTGGGAGCGGCTGACGCGGTGGGCGGCGAGGGCGCTGATGGATCGGGCGGAGAGCGCGCCGGGGGCGCTGGCGAGATTGGTTAGAAAGACGGCGGCGGCGGGTGGGGATGAGGGTCGGCGGCGGGCGGTCCTGGAGGGATTGGTGGAGGGGAGTCGGGGGAGACGTCGGGTGGCGAAGCCTGAGGGATGGGAATTGCTGGTGAGGGCGGCGGGAGCTGGCGAGGCGGAGATGGTGAGGAGATTGGAGAGCGTGTTTGGGGAGGGCGTGGCGCTGGAGGAATTGCGGGCACTGGTGAAGGACGGGCGGGCGGAGATGGGGGCGAGGCGGCAGGCGCTGGTGTCGCTGAATGACGCGCGGGTGGGGGATCTGCGGGAGATTTGTGTGAGTGTGCTGGGGGTGCGGGAGCTGGCAGGGGAGGCGATGCGGGGGTTGGCGGTGAGTGGTGATGCGGCGGCGGGTGGGGAAGTGCTGGGGAAGTTCCGTGGGTTTGATGCGGAGGGGAAGGCGGCGGCGCTGGAGATGCTAGCGAGCCGGGTGGAGTGGTCGGTGGCGCTGCTGGAGGCGGTGCGTGCGGGGAAAGTGCCGCGCGGGGTGGTGAGTTCGTATCATGCGCGGCAGATGGCGGCGCACGGGGATGAGAGGTTAGGGAAGCTGCTGGCGGAGGTTTGGGGGGAAGTGCGGGGGAGGCCGGAGGAGAAGCGGAAGCGGCTGGAGACGTTGAGGGGGGAGTTGACGGCGGAGCGGTTGGCGAAGGGGGATGCGGTGCGTGGGAAAGCGGTGTTCCGGGTGCATTGCGGGGCGTGTCACACCTTGTTTGGCGAGGGCGGGAAGGCGGGGCCGGACTTGACGGGTTCCGGGCGGCGGCAGTTGGATTATGTGCTGCCGAATCTGGTGGATCCGTCCGGGGAGGTGGGAGCGGATTACCGGTTGGTGGTGGTGCGGATGAAGGATGGGAGAGTGCTGAGCGGGATTCCGGCGGCGCGGGGAGAGCAGACCCTGACATTGCGGCAGATCACGGGGGATGTGACGGTGGAGCGTCGGGAGATCGAGAAAGAAGAGGTGGCGGCTGAGTCGATGATGCCGGAGGGTTTGGTGGAGGCGATGGGGTCGGAGGGGTTGGTGGATCTGCTGAGGTATGTGATGGGTGAAGGCGGTTGATGGGGGCGTTGACAGGAGGGCGGGGAATTCCGTAGATTAGCGGGGAATTAAGAAATATTCCTCATGATGACGATTCCCCCTGTTGTGACGATGCGAGTGCGAGTGCCGCGGATGGTGTTGAGTGGAGCGGCGAGTTGCTGGCTGCTTGGGTTGGTGCGGGTGGTGGGGCAGGTGCCGGAGACTGGGTCGGTGGAGAAGCTGACGGCGGAGCGGGAGCGATTGGATGCGACCTTGTACAAGAACGAGGTGGCGGCGCAGCGGCATGAGGAAGTGTTTGTGAAGCTGTGGGATGCGATGCGTGCGGGGGAGCCGATGGCAGTGCTGAAGGCGTTTCCGTTCGGGCGATTCATGATGGGAAAGCGCGTGCCGGTGGTGTGGGACGAGACGGGTGTGGCGGGGATTGCGCCGGTGGGGATCGAGGGGCCGTTTGAGGCGATGAGTCGGGCGGAGTTCGGGGCGGCGCTGGATGGGCTTGCGGCCGGAGGTGTGAAGATTGTGCAGACCGAGTGGCATCATTCGAAGTTCGAGCCTGCGATGGAGAAGGAAGGAGCGAAGTCGCTGGTGTCGTTCGAGATTCATGTGTTAGTGGGTGCGGAGACCCAGCGATTGATGGTGAAGGGGAAGCTGAAAGTGTTGTGGGCGCGGGAGGCGGGTGAGGGCGGGTTGCCGGTGGTGGAGGAGATGGCGCCGGAGGGCGTGGTGATCGTGGGGAGGAAGGGAGTGCCGATGTTTACGGAAATGATGGTGGTGGATCCGAAGGTGGAGGTGCCGGGGAGATTTCCGCGGACGAGTCCGGTGCTGGTGCAGGATCTGGATGGGGACGGGTTGCCGGAGGTGGTGATGGCGGGTTGCAATGTGGTGTACTGGAACCGTGGAGGGTTCCGGTTTGAGAAGCGTGATTTTCTGGCGCAGGGGATTCGGCAGCCGATGGAGGCGGGGATACTAGCGGATCTGAACGGGGACGGGGCGGTGGATTATGTGAGTGGGTCTGCGCCGGACGGGAAGCTGCTGTTTTTTGCGGGGACGAAGGAGGGGACGTTTCCGGGGGCCGGGGTGGAGTGTTTCGGGGCGAAGCTGGAGAACCTGCATGTGCTGACGTCGGGGGATGCGGATGGGGACGGCGATGTGGATCTGTATGCGGGGCAGTGGAAGGCACCGTATGCGGAGGGATCGATGCCGACGCCCTATCATGATGCGAACGACGGGTTTCCTGACTATCTACTGATCAACGACGGGAAGGGGAAGTTCAGTGATGGGACGGAGAAGGCGGGATTGGCTGGGAAGCGGAACCGGCGGACGTTCAGCGCGTCATTTTTCAATCTGGATGGGGATCGGCATCCGGATCTGGCGGTGGTGGCGGATTTTTCGGGACTGGATCTTTATCGTGGGAAGGGAGATGGGACGTTTGAGGATGTGACGGCGAGCCATGTGGACGAGCGGCATGCGTTCGGGATGTCGCACACGTTCGGGGATTATGACGGGGACGGGGTGATGGATCTGTACATGGTGGGGATGAGTTCGACGACGGCGCGGCGGCTGGATGGGCTGGGGTTGGCGCGGGCGGGGTTTGAGGAATACACGAAGCAGCGTGCGCCGATGAGTTACGGGAACCGGCTGTATCTGGGGAGGGGCGGGAAGCTGGCGCAGCCGGCGTTCGGGGCGACGGCGGCGCGAACGGGGTGGTCGTGGGGGTGTGCGACGGCGGATTTCGACAATGATGGGGATGCGGATTTGTATGTGGCGAACGGGCATTTGAGCGGCGGGAGTGCGAAGGATTACTGCACGAAGTTCTGGTGTCATGATCTGTACACGGGGACGTCGAAGCCGAACGTGGTGCTGAGTCAGTTCTACCAGAAAGAGCTAGGGGCGAAGCTGGGGCGGGAGTACTCGTGGAATGGGTTTGAGCACAACACCCTGTTTCTGAATCAGGGCGGGAAGGGGTTTCAGAATGTGGCGTTCCTGATGGGGGTGGCGCAGGAGTTTGATTCGCGTGCGGTGGTGGGGGATGATCTGGATGCGGACGGGCGGCCGGATCTGATGGTGGTGGAGTACAGCACGAAGACGATGAGCCAGCGGCTGCATGTGCTGCGGAACGGCTATGAATCCGGGCGGCACTGGATCGGGGTGCGATTGAAGGGACGGGCTGGGGCGGTGGCGGTGGATGGGGCGGAGGTGACGGTGCGGGCGGGCGGGCGGCGCTGGGTGAAGCAGCTAGTGACGGGGGATTCGTTCACGGCGCAGCATGCGCGGCAGGCGCATTTCGGGTTAGGAGAAGGCGAGGTGGTGCCGGAGGTGATCGAGGTGAAGTGGAGTGATGGGAAAGTCAGCCGGGTGGAGCGTCCGGCGGTGGATCGTTATCATGATTTGGTGGCAGGGGGGCAGTGAGGTGGCGCGGGCCGCCGCCGGAGAGGTCGGTGAGTGCCTGGAGCGATGGGCGGATGAGGGGGAGACGGATGATCCAGCCGATCCATGCCCATGAGAGGTGGAGGTGGTTGAGGGCGGAGGCGAGGGCTTCGATGCCGGAGGCGGAGGTGCCGGGGGCTTCGTAGCGCATGCGGGTGAGTGGCGTGCCGGGGAAGGATTCGGCGCTGGTGATGGTGAGGGAGACTGGCTGGCGGCGGAGGAACCATGAAGCGAGCTGGCGGCAGAGCTGGCAGGAGGAGGCTAGGTAGAGCGTGGCGGGCCATGCGATGCGCGGGGAGGAGCTGGGAAGCCAGCGTGGGAGGGACTTGTGCCATTCGAGGTAGGTGTTTCCGAAGCGAAGCTGGAGGGCCTGGGATTCGCTCCAGCCGGCGATGCCGCTGCCGGTGGAGAGGGCGGCGAGGGAAGCGGCGGCGACCCATGGGCTGGCGGACCACCAGCCCCAGAGGAGGAAGACGGCGGCGGTGGAGAGCTGCATGGGATGGGAGCAGAAGGCGTAGGGGCCTGACATGACGAGGCGGCGGGGAGGGTCGAAGGGGAGCGGGGTGCCGTCGCCGCGGGAGGCGAATTCTTTGACGGCGGCGAGGCCGGGGATGGCGGCGAGGAGGACCAGAGTGAGGAGGGAGGCATGGGACCACCATGGTCGGGAGAGGGCTGGGCCCCATGAGGATCCGGTCTGGTCGAGGATGATGGAGGGGATGACCCAGAGGTTGAGGGCGGCGAAGCCGAGGACGAGGAGGGAGGTTCGGGCGGCGAGGTGATGGTTGGCGGCGATCCAGCGGCCGAGGAGGATGCCGGGGACGAGGGCGATGAGGACGCCGGTGATTTCGCCGAGCCACCAGTTAGGGTGGAGGGAGACGACGGGTTGGAGGAGAGGCATGCCGATGAGGTCGGCGAGGATGGGGAAGAGGATGGCGAGCCAGAGGGGGGCTTTGGGGAGGGCGAGGATGGGGAGAGCGCCCCAGAGGAGGGCCCAGCCGAGCCAGAGGTCGGAGGGGAAGCCGTGGAGCGTGCCGCCTTCGATGGAGTAGGACCACCATGAGGCGTGGGAGTTGAGATTGTGGAGGAGGAGGAGGGCGGGGAGATTCCAGAGCGTGGCGGCGAGGGCTGCGCCGGAGAGACGCGGCTGGAGGCGGACGGGCCACCATGCCGCGAGAGTTAGGATGGCTGGCCCTAGCAGCCCGAGAGTGCGGCAGATTTGCGGGTCCATGGGGTCAGGGGGCGGTGAGCATGCGGATGAGGTGGGTGGCGGCGGCGGAGACGCCGGTGCGCTGGGCGGGAGCGAAGTACCATGCGGGGTCGAGGAGACGTTCGTAGCGGATGGTGCAGGAGACCTCGGTGTGGCCGGATTGGGTTTCGTGCCATGAGACGGTGGTGGATTCCCATGCGAGCCAGTGGGCGATGTGTGAGGAATCGGAGACGGCGCGGAACGTGACGGAGTCGGGGGAGGAGGCGATGACCTCCATGGTGAGGTCGCCGGGTTTGCCTTCACCGCCGGCGAAGCGGACGGTGCGGCGGTCGCCGATGGCGAGACCGTGGCCGGAGGAGGCGACGGGTTGGGGGAATCCGGAGCGGATCCAGAGGGGGAGGGGTGTGGTGATGGAGGGTGGGCGGGCGATGCGGTGGCGGACGGTGGTGGGGGAAAGGGGGACGGCTAGGGTGGCGGTGACGGATTCGTGGCGTGGGAAGCTGAGGGCCGGGGAGGTGCCTTCGAGGGCGGCGATGCCGAGGAAAGGGAGGATGATGGCGAGGAGGACGGGGGGAGATCTGCGGGGTTTTTCGGTGTTAGCGCGGCGAGGGCGGTTGACGTCGGCGATGATGCCGATGACGAGCCCGACGATGTAGGCGAGGGGGGCGAGGAAGAGGATGCAGATGGCTCCTTCGCCGAGGAGGAGGCCGGAGAAGCAGAGGGCGAGCGTGATGACCTTCATGATGAGGCCGGTGACGCTGCGCGGGGAGGGGGCGAGGACGATGGCGAGGGAGATGAGGAGGGGGAGGCCGATGAAGAGGGCGGCGGTTTGCTCGAGTTTTTTGAAGACGAGGAGTCGGTAGAGGAGATTGAAGACGGCGGCGAGGACGATGAGCGAGATCCAGCCGATGCGGGCGACCTGGCTGGTGGAGGGTGGTGGGGGGGCGTCGGGGGATCCGGTCGGGGACGAGTAGGCGAGGGGAGTCGAGGGGGGAGAGGGGAGGGGTTCGCCGCAAGCCTTGCAGGCTTTGGTGTCGGGCGGCATGGGGAGCCGGCAGTTGGGGCAGGGAATGGGGTCGGGTTCCATTTTGGGAGCGTGATGGTGAGCCGGGAAAGCGGTGGGCGCTAGGGGGAAGGAGGGGGGAAGTGAGAAGTGAGAAGTGAGAAGTGAGAAGTGAGAAGTCTGAAGTGAGAATGGTGTGTTGAGAGGGGGCGTGTTGGGAGGGGGGAAAGGGGGATCTGAGATGGGGCTTGGTGGGGAGAGGGGCTTGGTCGGAGGGGGGCTGGCAGGCGCACTACGTGCGCGAGAGAGAGCTGTAATTCTGACAGCAGTCCAGAGCCTGCGGCTGCTGGTTCGGAGAGATGGGGGTTTGGAGAGGGGTGGAAAATTCGCTGGCGGGGAGGGAGGGGTGGGGGTAAGGGGGTGGTCAGATGCCAGTTAAAAAGAAAGCCGAATCGTCCGTTTCGAAGAAGAAGAGTGCTGCCCGCGAGGTGGCATTGCCTGTTGAGCCAGTTGTTGAGGAGGTGGTGGAGGTGAGTGCTGTGAAGGTGGCGAAGAAGGCTGGTGCGAAGAAAGTGGCGGCCAAGAAGGTTGCTGCGAAGAAGGTGGCGGCGAAGAAAGTGGAGGAGGTGGTGAGTGAGGTTGAGGGAGTGGTGGAGGTGGAGCCGGCGGTGAAGGCAGGGAAGACGATGAAGCGGAAGCGTGCGGGTGGGGTGTCACCGGATTCCGGGGTATTTGAGGGAGAGGCGCTGGCGCGGGAGGCGGCGCGTTTTGCGGACGACAAGAAGGCGGAGAACATCATGATTCTGGATGTGCGCGGGTTGTCGCCGGTGACTGATTTCATTGTGATCTGCGAGGGGGCGGCGCTGCCGCACTTGAGAGCGATTCAGAGTGACGTGGCCGGGCGGATGCGTCAGGAGCACGGGCAGAAGGCGTATGCGAGTCACGGGACGGCGGACAGCGGGTGGATGCTGATTGATTTCGGGGATGTGGTGGTGCACATCTTTCACGCGGAGAAGCGGGCGTTTTACGGGATTGAGGACATGTGGAACGACGCGCCGCGGATTCTGTGAGACGGCGTTAGGGCTGGTGGCCGGCTGAGGGTGGGGATTTGTCAGGAATGCGAGTCAGGGATTGGCGGGGACGTCGATTGCGTGGGAGGGTTGTGCCGGGAGGTGGCGGAGGGACGTGACGAGGTGGTGGATGTCGTCTGGGGAGTGGGAGGCGGTGAAGGTGAGGCGGAGTCGGGCCTTGCCTTTGGCGACGGTGGGGAAGCGGATGGCGGGGGCGAGGATGCCTGCGGCGCGGAGGGCGGTGGCGGCGTCGAGGGCGGCGGATTCGGGGCCGAGGATGATGGGGACGATGGGGCTGGCGGGGAGCGGGAGGTTGGAGAGGGAGGAGAAGAGCGAGAGATTTTCGTGGAGCCGGGCGCGGGCGGATTCGCCGTGGGGGCCGGGGAGGAGGGAGGTGATGACCCTTGTGGCGGCGGCGGCGACGGCTGGGGGAGGGGCGGTGGAGTAGATGAAGGATCGGGCGCGGTTGATGAGGAGGTCGGCGAAGGCGCGGGGGCCGCAGACGAAGCCGCCGTGGAGGCCGGCGGCTTTGCTGAGGGTTCCCATGTGGAGGTCGACGCGGTGGGCGAGACCGAGGGCGTGGGCGAGACCGCGGCCGCCTGGGCCGAAGATGCCGAAGCCGTGGGCTTCGTCGAGGAGGAGGAGAGCGCCGTGTTCGTCTTTGAGGCGGATGATTTCGGCGAGGGGTGCGGCGTCGCCGTCCATGCTGAAGATGCTTTCGGTGACGACGACGATGCGGGCGTTGGGATTGGCGGAGCGGCGGGCCCAGAGGAGGAGGGATTCGAGTCTGGCGGTGTCGTTGTGAGGGAAGATGCGGAGGGTTGCGCCGCTGAGTCTAGCGCCGTCGATGAGGGAAGCGTGGCAGAGTTTGTCGAGGATGAGGATGTCGTCGCGCGAGGCGATGGCGGTTAGGGTGCCGACGGCGGTGGCGTAGCCGGAGGAGAAGGCGAGAGCGGCTTCCGAGTGTTTGAAGTCGGCGAGGGCGTTTTCGAGGTCAGCGTGTGGCTGGGACGTGCCGCAGACGAGTCGGGAGGCACCGGAACCAGCGCCGTGGGAGGCGACGGCTTCGAGGAGGAAGTCGCGGAGATCTGGTGAGGAGGCGAAGCCGAGGTAGTCGTTGGAGGCGAAGTTGAGGAGCGGCTGGCCGAGAGGGGATGTGAGGGAGGACGAGCCTAGCGGTTGGAAGACCGAGAGGGAACGGCGGAGAGAGACCTGTTCGAGGGCGGCGAGTTCCGATTCGAACGAGCGCATGCGGGGCCGGGGATTACGGCTTTTGCGGGGTGGCGGGGGCTGGCGCTGGGGTGGGTGCGGGCGGCGTTGGGGGGACCTCGACGGAGACGGGAGGGGTGACGGCGGTGATGGGTTCGCGTTTCGGGGCGTTAGGGTCGATGACTGGCTGGGGGGCTTTGGCGGTGCTGATGAGTTCGACCTCGTACTGGAGGAGGGAGTTGCCGCGAATGAGTGGGGGGCGGCCGGATTCGCCAAAGCCGAGGGCAGGTGGGACGAAGAACGTGGCTTTGGTGCCTGATTTGAGGAGACGGATGCCTTCCTGAAGACCGAGGGGGAGGGCGCGGACGGCTTTGCGGGCGGGGGCACCTTCCGGGGTTTTTTCGAATTCGGTGCCGTCGAGGAGCGTGCCGCGGAGGGCGACGGTGACGACATCGCCTTCCTGGGGTTGTGGGCCGTCGCCGGGTTTCTGGATGATGTACTGGAGACCCGATTTGGTGGCGGTGACGCCTTGGTTGGTGATGTTTTTGGCGAGGAAGGCGGTGGCGGCGTCGGAGGCGGCCTTGAGGTCTTCGGCGCGTTTGGCGAGGGCCTTGGCCTTGAGGTCGTCCTGGACGGATTTCATGACCGTCTGGAGGTCGGCTGGGGAGAGTTTGGCGAGCCGGTTTTCCATGACATCGGCGAGGCCTTTGGCGACTTCAGCGGAGTCGAGGTCGAGGCCGAGTTTACGGAGTTGGGCGCCCATTTGAGCGCCGGTGGAGTAGTCGAGGGACTGCTGGCCATTGAGGACATCGTTGAGCCCGCGGAGGATTTCTTTGACGTCGGGCTTGGGGAGAGGGCTGCCGGCGGATTCCTGTTTGGCGCGAGCGGCGAGGTAGTTGCCGAGGGCGTAGCTGCGGCGTTCCTTATCGGAGGGGAAGTCGCCTGGGGCGGGGTTGGCGGAAGGGGTGGCGGCTGGGGGAGCGGCCGGTGCGGGTGCGTCCTGAGCGGAGACGGGGAGGAGGAGGGCGAGGGCGGGGAGGGCGAGGAAGAAGAGCGGCTTCATGGGGGGTGGGGAGCAAAGGTTTTGTGGGAGATGGTAGCGGTGGGGCGGAGCGGCGTCAACCTGAGGAGGGGATGGCGGGTTGCCTTGGCGGTGGGGAGCAGGTATGGGAGTGGGATGAGCGCACGAGCATTGATTGGGAAGGCGATGGGAGTTCTGGCGGTTTTGGTGTTAGGATGGGCGGGGGAGGTGAGAGCGGAGGGAGTGCCTGCGGTGATTCTGGATACGGACATGGGAGGGGATTGTGATGATGTGGGGGCGCTGTTCATGCTGCATGGGGCGGTGGAGCGCGGGGAGGTGCGGTTGCTGGCGGTGATGGGGTGCACGTCGTCGGCGACGATTGCGCCGGCGATTGACGGGATAAACGGGTGGTTCGGGCGAGGTGGGATTCCGGTGGGGACGTTGAAGGATGGGGGATTCAAGGACGGGCCGAGTTATACGGATGAGCTGGCGCGGCGGTATCCGCATCGGTTTGCGGCGAGCCGGGAGTATCCGGATGCGGTGGGGTTGTATCGGGAGATGCTAGCGAGGGAGCCGGATGGGAGCGTGGTGATCACGGCGGTGGGGCCGTTGAGGAACCTGGCGAATCTGCTGCGGTCGGGCGCGGATGCGAAGGTTCCGCTGGATGGGAAGGCGCTGGTGGCGAAGAAAGTGAAGCGGTTGGAGGTGATGGGAGGGAAGTATCCGCCGACGGAGAGTCGGAATGAGAAGGATGTGGAGTACAATTTCGAGGTGGATGCGGCGTCGGCGGCGCTGGTGTGTGCGGAGTGGCCGGGGCGGGTGTTGTTCAATGGGGAGGGAGGGAGCGTGAACTCGGGGAGGCGGGTGACCTTTGAGATGCCTGAGCACAATCCGCTGACGATGGCGTATGCGTTTTATCCGGGGGTTGGGTATGCGGGGGACCGGCTGAGCTGGGATCCGATATCGGTGTTAGTGAGCGTGCGGGGAGCGGGGCCGTGGTTTCGGGAAGTGAGGGGCGGGAGGAACGTGACGGATGCGGTGACGGGGCGGAACCGGTGGGTGGCGGGTGAGGATGGCGGGCATTCGTATCTGGTGATGGAAGGCGGGCGGGCGAAGCGGGAGTTGGAGGCGGCGCTGGAAGAGATGATGGTGGCGGGCGTGGGGCGGCCGGAGCGCTTGGATTTTGATACCGCGGCGTATGGGATTCGGGGAGCGACGTGCCGGTTCAGTGCGTCGGGTGGTGAGGGAGTTAGGAATGCGTTTGACGGGGATGATCGGAGCGAGTGGCGGCTGGGGGAGGAAGCGGGGTGGTTGCGGTGCGAGTATGGGGAGGGGCGGCGGTATGCGGTGAGTGAGGTGGTGGTGGTGGCGGCGGATGAGAAGCGGCGGCCGCGTGGGATGGCGTTGTCGGGTTCGAATGATGGTGGGGAGACGTGGACGGTGCTGGCGGAGGATGGCGAGTTGGATTTTGAGTCGGGGCGTTGTGTGCTGGCGGTGGCTCAGCCGGGGATGCATGGCGTTTACCGGTTGGCGGTGAGGGGTGGGGGTGAAGGCGTGGCGATTGGGGCGGTGGAGCTGGTGGAGACGGTGCGTTGTGACTGGGCGGTGGCGGTGACGGCGGTGGAAGTGGACCGGGAGCGGGTGAGTGTGCCGGTGCTGGGGCGGGTGACCTTGAATGCGGCGGTGAAGCCGCGGAGCAGCTGGGATCGGTTAGTGACGTGGGCGAGCAGTGATCCGGAGGTGGCGGAAGTGAGGGCGATCGGGGAGCATGCGGCGGTGGTGCGGGGGAAGCGGGAGGGAACGGCGGTGGTGACGGCGATGGTGGGCGGGAAGCGGGTGGAGACGCTAGTGACGGTGACGGGTGGGGGGCTGGCGGAGGGTTGGCGGTTTGACGAACTGGGGAGCCCGGCGATTCCGGGGTCGGTGCGGATGGAGGGAGGGCGGTGTGAATTGACCGGGTGCGGGCATGCGATGACTGGGTTCTGGGAGCGCGTGCGGGATCAGGGGGCGTATGTGCACCGGGCGGTGGAGGGGGACGGCGGGATCGAGGCGCGGTTGGTCAGGATGGGGCCGGACACGGGCGGGCCGGCGTATCAATGGGATTACCGGCCGGCGATGGCGGCGGGATTGATGCTGAGGGAATCGGTGAGCGAGCCGCAGAGCCGGTATGTGCTGGTGCAGGTGGAGGCTTCCGGGAAGCTGGTGGTGCGGTGGCGTGATGAGGTCGGGCCGGACGACAATCAGCGGAAAGAGCTAGGGACGGTGGAGCTGCCGGTGTGGTTGAGGATTGAGCGGGGTGGGGATGAAGTGCGGGTGTATGCGTCGGGGGAGCGCGGGCGGTGGGGCGAGCCGAGATTCCGGCATCGGACGACGATGGGCGGGAGTGTGAGGGCGGGGATGCTGGTGTGTTCCGGGAACAGTTATGCGACGAGCGGGGCGGAGTTTGGGGAAGTGAGAAGTGAGAAGTGAGAAGTTAGAAAGGAGAAGGAAAGAAGAATGGAAAAGGAAGAAAGGAGGAGGAAGGAGGAGGGGAAAGTGAGAAGTGAGAAGGGAGAAGTGAGAAGTTAAAAGGCAGAAGTGCGAAGCTGGATCAGGCGAGGATGTCGGAGATGATGTTGCCGTAGTCGCGGTCGAGGCGTCGGTGGGAGGGGACTTCGAGGCGGCGGGCGTTGAGGCCGAGGAGGTGGTAGAGAGTGGCGTGGACGTCGGTGACGTAGTGTGGGGAGACGGAGGCGTGGAAGCCGAGTTCGTCGGTGGCACCGTGGATGGTGCCGCCGCGGATGCCGCCGCCGGCCATCCAGATGGAGAAGCCGTAGGGGTGGTGGTCGCGGCCGTCGGAGCCTTGGGAGCCGGGGGTGCGGCCGAATTCGGTGGCGAAGACGACGACGGTGTCGTCGAGGAGCCCGCGTGCTTTGAGGTCTTTGAGGAGACCGGAGGTGGGTTTGTCGACCTGGGCGGCGAGTCGTTCGTGATTGGCTTTGAGGCCGCCGTGGGCGTCCCATTCGCCGGCTGCGCCGTCGCCGTGCTGGATCTGGATAAAGCGGACCCCGCGTTCGGCCATGCGGCGTGCGGCGAGGAGTTGGCGGCCGAAGGTTTCGGAGTGTTTTTCGTTGAGACCGTAGAGGTTGCGGGTGGCTTCGGATTCCTCGTCGAGGTTGAGGACTTCGGGGACGGCGTGCTGCATGCGGAAGGCGAGTTCGTAGCTCTGGAGCCTAGCGGTGAGGAGCCGGTCTTCCGGGTATTCGCGTGCGGCGAGCTGGTCGAGCTGGTGGACGAGATTGAAGTGGGTTTCCTGGACCCTGGTGGATGCCGGGGTTTCGGGGGAGGCGAAGGCGAGCGGGTTGGCTGGGTCGATGCGGAGATTGACGGCGTCGTAGGCAGGGCCGAGGTAGTGGCCGTCGCGGACGTCGAAGAAGCGCGGGCCGATGTTGACGAAGCGCGGGAGATTATCGCTAGTGCTGGCGAGCCCGTAATTGATCCATGCGCCGATGGTGGGTTCGCGGGGGTCGAGCATGTGGCGGCCCGAGTGGAACTGGACTTGGGCGCCGTGGTTGTCGTCGGTGGTCCACATGGAGCGGACGAAGGCGATGTCGTCGGCGCAGGAGGCGATGTGAGGGAACCAGTCGCTGATTTCGATGCCGCACTGGCCGTGGCGGCGGAAGCCGACCTGGAGCGGGTAGATGGTGGAGCGCTGCTGACCGTTGGCGTCGTTGACGACGACGACGCGGACATTCTTGAGTTTATCGGGGGATTGGACGTCCTTGTGAGGTGTTTCGGCGATGGTTTTGCCGGCGTACTTGGTGAGGGCGGGTTTGGGGTCGAAGCTTTCCATGTGGCTGAGACCGCCGCGCATGAAGAGCCAGATGACCCGTTTGGCTTTGGGGGCGTGGTGGTGAAGGCCGTCGGGGGGTGACCATGGGGTGTCCGAGGCGAGGAGGGACTGGAGGGCGAGCCCGCCGCAGCCAGCGGAGAGTGAGGTTAGGAAGCGGCGGCGGCTGGCGACGAGCCGGGCGTGGATGAGGGCGTCGCGGTTCATCGGAGAGTGACGAAGTCGTTGTGGTTGAAGAGAGCGAGGATGAGGAGACTGCGAGCGGCGGCTGGGTCTGCGGCGGTGAAGTCGGCGAGGCCCTTGAGGCAGACCTGGGATTCGTCAGGGGAAGGCTGGCGGGAGAGGATGGCGGAGAATGCGGAGGTGATGAAGGCGTCGTCGGGGAGCGAGGCGAGGGTGGCGGCCATGGATTCGGCGGCGGTGCGGGCGAGACGACTGTTGGTGAGGGCGAGGGCCTGCTGCGGGGTGACGCTTTCGCGACGACGGTAGCATTCGAAGACACTGGCGTTGTCGAAAGCGCCGAGGAAGCGGTCTTCGAGTTCGCCGTGCTGCTGGAGGTAGAGGGCGCGGCGGTTGGAGGATTCCTGCTGGGGGACGGGGATGGAGGGACCGCCGAGGGAGAGGTCGAGTGTGTCGGAGAGGGCGAGGACCCCGTCGCGGATGGCTTGGGATTCGAGCCGTTTGGGGTTCATGCGCCAGAGGAGGGCGTTGTCAGGGTCTACGGCGAGGGCGGCGTCGCAGTTGGCGGCGGAGGAGCTGCTGAGATAGGCTCTGGATAGGACGAGCGATCGGAGGAGCGGTTTGAGTTTCCAGCCGGATTGCTGGAAAGAGACGGCGAGGGAGTCGAGGATGTTCTGGTGGAGGGGAGGCGGGCAGCGGCGGCCGAAGTCCGAGGGATCGGGGACGAGGGATGAGCCGAACGTGCGGAGCCAGACGTGGTTGACGAGGACGCGAGCGGTGAGGGGGTTGGTGGGGCCGGTGATCCAGCGAGCGAGGGCGAGACGGCGGCCGGTGGAGGTGGTTGGATAGGAAGCGGGATTGCGGTCGAAGGAATCGTCCGGGCCTTCGAGGGCCTTGATGGCACCGATGAGCGGGGAGAATTGATTGCCGGGGGAGTCGGCCTTGGTTTTGGCGTCGGCGAGGGCTTCGGTGGCGGCCTTGGCCTTGGCGGCGAGATCGCCTTGTTTGTCAGGGGGAACGGCGGCGAGGGCGCGTTTGGCTTCGGCGGCGTCGGCGGTTGCTGAGGCGAGTTTCCATGCGGCTTCGAGGCGTGCGGCTTTGGTGGCGAGGGAGTCGGCTTTGGGGTCGGCGTTGGCGCGGGCGAGTTCGGCGAGACTGACGGCTCTGAGGACGTCGGGTCGGAGGGCGGCGGCGGCGGCGCGTTCTGGTTTGGCGGGGTCGGCGGCGAGAGTGGCGGCTTCGGCGGTGGCGGTGGCGAGGAGGTGGTCGAGGACGTGTGGGAGGAGGCCTGGGTGGGAGGCTTCCCTTGGGAGCGGGACTGGTTGGATGGAGAGGTGGCCGAAGATGGCGGGGATGTCCGGGGAGATGACCTTGGAGGTGTCGGCCTGTTTTTCGTCGCCGCGGCGGTGGAGGTGAGTGGGTTTGTCAGGGTGGAGGTCGAAGGCGCGGGCGAGCCCGTTCTTTTCAAAGTCCGGTTCGGTGGGCCACTGATCGACGCGGACGTGATAGGGTTCGAAGACGGCGCGGAGACGATAGTAGTCGGAGTGGCTGAGCGGGTCGTATTTGTGGTCGTGGCATTTGACGCACTGCATGGTGAGGCCGAGGAAGGCGCGGCTGGTGTGTTCGACGACCTCGTCGAGCCATGTGGTGCGGTTGAAGAGGTAGTAGGGGCGGCAGAGGAAGCCGGTGGCGCGGAGAGCGGAGCGATTGTCAGGGGAGGCTTCGTCGGCGGCGAGCATGTCAGTGATCATGCGGTCGAAGCCTGAGTCGGCGTTGAGGGATTCGACGATCCAGTCGCGCCAGTGCCAGATGTGTTTCTGGCTGTAGCGGAGTTGAGCGTCGAGGCCCCACCAGTCGCTGTAGCGCCAGAGGTCCATGCAGTGGCGGGCCCAGCGTTCGCCGAATTGTGGTGAGGAGAGGAGTTGGTCGACGACGGCGGCGCGGGCGTCGGGTGACGGGTCGGCTAGGAAGGATGCGGAGAGGGTGGAAGAGGGCGGGAGACCGGTGAGGTCGAAGGCGACGCGGCGGAGCCAGAGGGAAGGAGGGGCGGGGGATTGCGGGGTGATGCTAGCGGCGGCGTGGCGGGCGGCGAGGGCGCGGTCGATGAGGGAGAGATTCCAGTCGGGGTTGGTGGCCGGGGGTGGATCGGCGAGGACGGGAGGCTGGAAGGCCCAGTGGGAGCGCGGGTCAGGTTCTGGTTCGTCGTGGGAGGGAGCGGGTGCGCCTGCGGCGAGCCATGAGCGGACGGCGTCGATTTGAGTGGGGGAGAGCGGTGCGCCTTCCGGGGGCATGCGGTCCGGGTCGGAGGCTGGGGCGGAGATGCGTTCGAGGAGGAGACGGCCGCCATTGGCGAGGAGCGGGCCGGATTCGCCGCCTTTTTGCATGAGGGCGACGCTGTCGAGACGGAGACCGGCTTCTGCTTTGAGGGCACCGTGGCAGGAGAAGCAGCGGGATTTGAGGGTTGGGCGGACGTCGGCGAGGAAGTCGGCGCGGGCGAGGCCGGTGGCGAGGAGGAGGCAGAGGAAGGCGCGGCCGAGGGAGGACATCGGGTACACCATACGGTGGCGGGGGGGAGGATTTGAGATTTGAGATTTGAAATTTGAGATTGGGGAGCCGGGGGCGGAAGGATTTGAGATTTGAGATTTGAAATTTGAGATTGGGGAACCGGGGGCGGAAGGATTTGAGATTTGAGATTTGAGATTGGGGGAGCCCTAGGCCGGGTAGGAGGATTTGAGATTTGGGATCAGGGGAGGGAGTCGAGGCCGTTGGCGAGGTGGGTGGCGGTGGGGAAGCCGAGGGAGCGGAGGGTGGCGGCGGCGAGGGCGCTGCGTTGGCCGATGGAGCAGACGGCGATGATGGGGTGGGGAGAGTGGGGGATTTCGGAGAGACGGGATTCGATGAGGGCGGCGGGGATGGTGAGGGAGGCAGGGGCGAAGGGGAGGATGGAGGATTCCCATGGTTCGCGGACATCGAGGACGATGGTGTCCGGGTGGGTGATGAGGGCGGAGAATTCTGCGGCGTTGAGGGAAGGGGGTGGGGGCGCGGGTGTGGGGAGGGCGCAGGAGAATTCGGAGTCGAGCGGGGAGGTGATGGAGGGGTTGGGGCCGCAGACCGGGCAGGCGGGGTCGCGCCTGAGGGTGAGCGTGCGGGAGGCCATGGAGAGCGAGTCGAAGTGGAAGAGACGGCCGATGAGGGGTTGGCCGAGTCCGGTGAGGAGCTTGATGGCTTCGGAGGCCTGGAGAGTTCCGATGAGACCGGTGACGGTGCCGAGGATGCCTGCTTCGGCGCAGGAGGGGACGGTGCCTGGGGGTGGTGGGGTGGGGAACATGCAGCGGTAGCAGGGGCCACCGGCGGCGGGGTGGAAGACTGAGAGTTGGCCTTCGAAGCGATGGACGGCGCCGTAGACGTTGGGGATGCGGCGCCATGTGGCGACATCGCTGCTGAGGTAGCGCGTGGAGAAGTTGTCGGTGCCGTCGAGGATGAGATCGCAGCCGTGGGAGAGGTCCATGGCGTTGGCGGCGCGGAAGCGGTCGTGGACGACGGTGACGCGGAGGGAGGAATGGAGGGCCTTGAGGCGGGCGGCGGCGGTGGCGGCCTTGGGTTGGCCGGTGTCGGCTTCGGTGAAGAGGATCTGGCGCTGGAGATTGGTGAGGGAGACGACGTCGTCGTCGACGATGACGAGGTGGCCGACGCCTGCGGCGGCGAGGTGGAGGAGGGCGGGGCAACCGAGACCGCCTGCGCCGAGACAGAGGATGGAGGCGCGGGCGAGTTTGTCCTGGGCTTCTGGGCCGAAGCCTGGGAGGGAGAGTTGGCGCGCAAAACGGCGGAGCCCGGGTTGGCCGGACTCCGCCGTGGCGGAAGGGGAGAAGGGGGTGATGGGATTCACGGGAGCGCGGGTGTCAGGCCCGCGGGAATCACTTCACTTCCTTGGCGTCATCGTCGGCTTCTGCTGGGGAGGAGCCGGGGAGCTTGACGCTGCTTTTGCGGGCGGCTTTTTCGACGAGAGCCTTGAGGGCTGGGGATTGAGCGGCCTTGGCTTTTTCGACTTCGGCGGCGTAGTCGAAGGAATTGCCGGCGTCTTTGATGACGAGGCGAGGGCTGGTGGTGCCGCCGAGCATTTCCTTGACGTACGGGGCGAGGAATTTCTTTATGGCCTCGGTGGACTTATCGTTGTCGAGGTTAGTGGTGACGGTTTTGATGAGTTCCGCGGCTTTGTCTGGCATGTCCTCGTCGTTGATGATGGAGTCGACGACGTCCATGAGTTGTTCGCCGTTCATGGTCCATGTGGCGGACTTACCGTCTTCGCTTTTCTTGAAGCCGACGGCTTCGACGATGGTGCCACCGGTTTCGATGGTGGTGGCGACCTTCATGTCCTTGATGAAGAGGGCGAGGACGCCCTTCATGCTTTGGTACTGTTCGCGGAAGCCGGTCATCTGGGCGGCGATTTCGTCGCGGCTGATGTCGATGCCTTCCGGGCCTGGGGCTCCTTCGACGCCGAGCATGGATTTACGGACCCCGTCGAGCATGGAGGCCATCTCGTCGAGACCTGCCATGGCGATGACGGTATTGCCTGCGGAGTCTTTGGAGACGCGGACGGACTTGAAGTCTTTGAGGGCGTCGGTGGGGACTGGGAGAGGGGAGCCTTCGCCGAGACCGGAGTCGGAGAGGAGGGCGTTCATGTCGCCCATGGCGGTCCAGTCCTTGGTGAGGCCGGCGACGGAGACCTTGAGGGCACCCATTTTGGTGGTTTCGGCCTTGGCTTCGGTCCAGACGTCGACGTTGGCGTTCATGCCGCGCATGAGTTGGGCGAGCATTTCCTTGGCTTCCGGGCCTTTTGGCATGTCAGCGGGGGCGGCACCGCCACCTGCGGCGGCACCGACGAGGCCCATGATGCCGGCGATGTTCATTTCCATGGTCATGGAGAATTTGCCGGAGCCATCGCTGTTGATGGAGGTTTTGCTTTCGGATTTGAGACAGCCGCTGGTGGAGAGGGCGGCGGCGCCGGCGAGGGCGGTGGCGGTGATTTTGCGGATCATGGGATGAGGGATGATTTCAGGAGTTGGAGCTATGGTGGCGTGATGGACGGAGGAATCCGTCTAGGTAGTTACGTAAAAGAGGAGGAATCCGGAAACAAGGGGGCGAGAATGAATTCAGAGGGATTGACGGATGGTGAGGTCCCGGCAAGGTGGCGGGGATGAAACCGATTGTTTTTCTTGTTCCGACGGCGGTGCTGGCGGTGGCGGTGCTGCGGGCGGCGGTTGGGGAGACGACGGAGACCGGGGGAAGGCAGGTTGGGGATGGGAAGCCGGTGGTGAAGGTTTTTGCGGGGGCGAGACTGCATCCGGTGTCGAGTGCGCCGGTGGATGACGGTGTGCTGGTGGTGGAGGATGGGAAGATCAAGGCGGCTGGGGCGCGTGGGGCGGTGGTGATTCCTGAGGGGGCGGAGGTGATTGACTGTCGGGGGAAAGTGATCATTCCGGGGTTGGTTTGCACGCATTCGCACATCGGGGGGCCATCGGGTGGGGACATGAGCGGGCCGATTCAGCCGGAGGCGCGGGTATTGGATTCGATTGATGTGCGGGCGACCTCGTTGCCGCGGGCGCGGGCGGGTGGGTTGACGACGGTGAATGTGATGCCTGGGTCTGGGCATCTGGTGTCTGGGCAGACGGTGTATTTGAAGTTGCGGGAGGGGAAGACGATTGAGGAACTGGCGTTGCGGAATGCGGATGGCGGGGTGGCTGGGGGATTGAAGATGGCGAATGGGACGAACAGCATTCGGAGTGCGCCGTTTCCGGGGACGAGGGGGAAGTCGGCGGCGCTGGTGCGGCAGAGTTTTCTGAAGGCGCGGGATTATCAGAAGAAAGTGGCGGCGGCGGGCGGAGACGCGGCGAAATTGCCCGATCGGGATCTGGGGATGGAGACGATGGTGGAGGTGCTGGAGGGGAAGCGGGTGGTGCACCATCACACGCACCGTGCGGATGATATTCTATCGGTGCTGCGGCTGAGGGAGGAGTTCGGGTTCAAGGTGGTGCTGCACCATGTTTCCGAGGCGTGGAAGGTGGCGGATGAGATTGCGGCGGCGGGGGCTGGGTGTTCGATTATTCTGCTGGATTCGCCGGGTGGGAAGCTGGAGGCGCGGGATTTTGATTTGAGGAATGGGGCGGAGCTTGAGAAGCGAGGGGTGGTGACGGCGGTGCATACGGACGATCCGGTGACGGATTCGAGGTGGCTGCTGCGGAGTGCGGCGTTGGCGGCGCGCGGGGGGATGAGTCGGGAGAAGGCCTTGGAGTCGGTGACGCTGGCGGGGGCGCGGTTGCTGGGATTGGAGGGCCGGACGGGGTCGCTGGAGGCTGGGAAGGATGCGGATTTTGTGGTGCTGACGGGGGAACCGCTGTCGGTTTACAGCCGGGTGGAGGAGACGTGGGTGGAGGGGAAGAAGGTATTTGATCTGGAGAGGGCGGAGGATCGGTTGATGGCGGAGGGCGGTCGCGGGGCGGGGGATGCGGAGATTTCAACCACCTGTTGTTTCAGCAAATGAGAGCGATTCCCTTGTTATTTCTCACGACGGCGGTGCTTCCGGCGCAGATGGCGGTGCGGGCGACGCAGCTGCATCTGATGACGGGCGATTTGAAGCCGATCGTGAATGGGGTGGTGCTGTGCGGGGCGGACGGGAAGATTGTGAAGGCAGGGCTGGCGTCGGAGGTGGTGATTCCGGAGGGGTGGCCGGTGCATGAGGCGGCGGTGGTGACGCCCGGGTTGGTGGATGCGCGGAGTACGGCGGGGATGTCGGGGATTCTGAACTGGGATTTGCGGGATCAGGAGCAGTTTGAGCATTCTGCGCCGCTGCAGCCGGAGTTGCGGGCGGTGGATGCGTTCAACGGGCGGGATCCGCTAGTGCAGTGGCTGCGGGAGTTCGGGGTGACGACGATTCATACGGGGCATGCGCCTGGGGAATTGATTTCGGGTCAGACGATGGTGCTGAAGACGAATGTGGAGTCGGTGACGAAGAAGGAGGATGTGCTGAACGGGTTTGCGGGGGTGGCGGCGACGCTAGGGTCGGGCTCATTGAAGGGTGAGGGGAAGACGCCGGGGACGAGGGCGAAGTCGGTGGCGATGCTGCGGGCGGATCTGATCAAGGCGAAGGCGTACGTGGAGAAGGTGGCGAAGGCGGAGGCGGACAAGAAACCGGATCGGGATCTGCATCTTGAGGCGATGGGAGCGGTGCTGCGTCGGGAGGTGCCGCTGATTGTGACGGCGGACCGGCATCATGACATTGCGGCGGCGCTGAGGTTGAGCGTGGAGTTTGGTTTTCGGCTAGTGATCGACAGCGGGGCGGATGTGTGGATGATGGCGGAGGAGGTCAAGAAGGCGGGAGTGCCGGTGATTCTGCATCCGACGATGGCGAGGGCGGCTGGGGACAAGGAGAACCTGACGTTCGGGGCGGCGGCGAAGCTTCAGGAGGCGGGGATTCCGTTTGCGTTGCAGTCCGGGTATGAGGCGTATGTGCCGAAGACGCGGGTGGTGTTGTTTGAGGCGGGGATGGCGGCGGCGCATGGATTGGCACCGGAGCAGGCGCTGGCGGCGTGCACGATCCGGGCGGCTGATTTGCTAGGATTGAAGGATCGGATCGGGTCGCTGGAGCCTGGGAAGGATGCGGATCTGGCGTTGTATGACGGGGATCCGCTGGAGACGACGAGTCACTGCATCAAGGTGATCATTGACGGCAAAGTGGTGAGCGAGGTGAAGCGTTAGGTGAGTTGCGAAGAGATGCAATCGAGTGAGACGGAGAGGGCGGATGGGCCGTGGGGCGGGAGGTGGCACGTGGTGTCGGGACTGCCGCGTTCGGGGACGTCATTGATGATGCAGGTGTGCGAGGCGGCGGGGATTCCGGTGTTTACGGATGGTCGGCGCGGGGCGGACGAGTCGAATCCGCAGGGGTATTATGAGCATGCGGGGGTGGCTGGGTTGCTGCAGGATGGGGACCGGAGCTGGCTGGCGGGGGCGCGGGGGAAGGTGGTGAAGGTGGTGGCTCCGCTGCTGACGGCGCTGCCGGAGATGGTGGTGGGGGATGGGGAGCGAGTGCGGGTGGTGTTCATGGAGAGGGAGATGGACGAGATTCTGGCGAGTCAGGGGGCGATGCTGGCGCGATTGGGGAAGCCTGCGGTGGCGGAGGCGAGCCGGGTGGTACTGGCGCGGGTTTTTGAGCGGAAGGTGGAGGAGGCGCTGGCGTGGATGGAGTTGCGGGGGATTCGGTGTCTGAGGGTGAGGTATGGGGAGTTGGTGCGTGCGCCGGAGACGGTGCTGCCGGGGTTGGCGGCGTTTCTGGGGGTGGAGGGTCGTGAGGGGGCGATGGGTGCGGTGATTCGGCCGGGGTTGTACCGGGCGCGGGGCGGGTGATGGCCCTACAAAGGTGGGGGGGTAAGGAAGGCCCTTGCGCTGGGAGGGGGTTCGGGCGTACGGATTCGTTCCGCATTTCCGGAAAGGAGTGACAGAAGGCCCGAGGTTCTGTCGTTTTTTTCCAATGTGGAGATCCTTCCACCTCCCTGAAATCCTCCGAGCAACGCCAACCTGTTACCGATGTACCGAATCCCGTTTGAACGAGTCAATTGGACCACCAGCATCTTTCTGATCGCTACGGCGCTGATATCAGTCACCGCCGTGCCGTACTTCATCTGGAAGTACGGGATCGACGGATTCCAGATCGGCCTATTCTTCTTTTACATTATTGCGACGATGAGCAGCATCACGGTGGGGTACCATCGGTTGTTCTCGCATTTGTCGTTCAAGGCGGCGTGGCCGGTGCGGTTGTTCACGCTGGTGTTCGGGGCGTGTGCGTTTGAGAATGCGTGTCTGGACTGGGCGTCGGATCACCGGCGGCACCACAAGCATGTGGACCATGATGGGGATCCGTATGACATTTCGAAGGGTTTCATGTGGGCGCACATCGGATGGCTGATGTTCAAGTTGAATCCGGAGCCGCCGATGGACAATGTGGCGGACTTGCGGAAGGACAAGCTGGTAATGTGGCAGTACCGTTGGGTGCACC
>JAIXVE010000294.1 GCA_027483175.1 Verrucomicrobiaceae bacterium
CCTGACGAAACCGCAAAGCCCAGAGCAACGGACGCAAGGAGCAGACGGGGCAGAAAAAGAACGTTCATGGATGATCTCTCCGTCAGCTCTCACTGCCGCTGATGCCGGTACACCCACACGCGGTCAGTCATGCCTCCGTGCACCACCAGCACATTCAGTCGTGGATCGAAGTAACCCTTCGGCTGAGCCCAGTACTTTCCTGCCCCGTAGTCGGACGGCGGACAACCGTCACCCACTGGCGTCACCAGTTCCCACTTGTTCGTCGTCAGTGAAAACACCGCCACCCGACCCTCCTTGTTCCCGTCAGTCAGCAGAAACACATCGCTCACACTGTCGTAGGCGAACATCGTCTTCGCATCGTGACATTCCATCGGAATGGCATCACTGAGCCTCGACCACTCATTCTTCAGCACATGATAGCCAAAGGTCGCCGTACCGATCACCGCAACCATCGTTTTGTCCTTGGGGCTGTACGCCGTCTGCTGTTCCTCGGTCGGAGCCACCTTGTCGCGAATCACGAGATCGGCGATCTTCTTCCCGCCATTCGGCTTGAGTTCCGTCCACTCATTGCTCACCACATCCCATGACCACATCCCATAGGCATGCGGCGAAACATTCTGCGCAGCCACGTAATAAATCACCCGCTTCAGCTCGGGAATATAGCACATCGTCGCCCCCATCCCCTCCATGTCCGGCATCGCTCGATCCTTCGGCCGCCTGTGAATGATCCACTGCTTCTTGTCAGGATCAAACATCCAGATGCTGCTGTAGGTCTTGTCAATCTTCCGGTCGACCTCCGCCAGCGGAACTCCCGTGTACAGGCTCTCCAGCACCGCCGAATCCGTCGGCGACGCCCCCGTCCCATGAATCATCACGCGCCGGTTCGGTTCGTAAACCAGCGTGTCCCAAGTATGCACCGGAAGAATCGGCCCGCCGTGTGTCGTCGTGAAGTGGCCGTCCTTGAGCACCACGTTCGCCTTCCACCACGGACGAACTTCCTCAAACCGTTTCCTCTCCTCCGCCGTCATCGTCGCATCCGGATTCGCACGCAGCCGCCTCGCTAGGAAAAGCAGGACGTCCTTCATCGGCCCATGATTCCCCCCATCTGGCTCAAAGATCATGTGCCACGTGTTCGATCCTAGGTGGTACTCCCAGACGTCGTTGGACCGAATCGTCTGATGATCACCCCCATGATAAAGCGCCGTCTGCCGGTCCGGGGCGTACGCCATCCGCATCGTGTACCCACGCGTCACCGGGCCAACGGTCTGACACCCGTAAATGTCGCTCTTCGCTTCAACCTTGAACTTCGGAAGCGCTAGCGCCGTCCGGTCCCCAAGGCCCCCGATCGCCTCAATCACCGCAGGTTCATCAAGATACGGCAACCGCCGCGCGGACCCCGGTTCCTCCGACGGCATCGCCACGGCCCCACTCGTGATCAGAGAAAGCAGCATCCCCCGCATGACCACACTCCTCCGTCCCCCGCAGCGCACACGGTCCAGCTTTTTGAATATGAATGTGTTCATGTTGACGCTCAACGTCGCACCAGGAATCCCCGGCTTCAATCCCGGGAATTCCACGCCGCCGCGACATCCCAATCCCGCGCCCAGCTCACCACATCCCGCCCCCCGGGCCGTGTTTGCAGAATCGCTTCTGAAAATCCAAGACCCCGCAGCACAACGAACCCCTCTCCCCACCTCTGCGCACGGAGTGCGCCTACCCGTCCTCCCAACACGCCAATCCCACTTCCCACTTCCCACTTCCCACTTCCCACTTCCCACTTCTCACTTCTCACTTCCTCCCCCCTCCGAACAAGCGCGCCGCAGGCTCTGGACTGCTGGGAGCATCACAGCTCTCTCTGTGCACGGAGTGCGCCTACCCGTCCTCCCAACACGCCAATCCCACTTCTCACTTCACACTTCCCACTTCCCACTTCCCACTTCTCACTTCTCACTTCTCACTTCTCACTTCCGCCGCCCCCCAAACCACCGCGCGAACCACCCCCGCTTCACCTCCCTCTCCGGCCCGACCCACTCCATCGGTTCGCCCCATTCCTCGGCACCATCATCCTCGCCGTCAAACCCCGTCAACTCCCGCGCCAGCGCCATCGGCACCGAGAAATGATCCGGCTCCCCGTCCTCATCCTCGCCCACCTCCCGCTTCACTCGCTCCAGACACTCCGGCACCTCCCCCCGCACCTCCAGCTCATCCCCCAACTCCAGAAAGCAACTCACACTCCAGACCTCCACACCGTCCCTCCATTGCGCAATCTCCGACGACATCACCCCCGTCATCAGCGTGCAGAAAATCACCTCGCGCCCCACCGACAGACGCCGCCGCTCCTCCTCCCCATCGAATCTCCATTCCCTCGCCCCCCGACACTCGAAAACAAGGAGCTGCCCCCGCGAAGAGACAAACGCACTAAAGTCCGGCTCCCGACCCTCCGGCTTGTCTGTCACCCCCAGCAACCCCTTCACATCCTCGAGATGCTCGGCATCGCAGACCAACCAGGATGAACTCGTTCCCATAGCGTGATGATGAATTTGGAAAACCCTCTCCCGACCATCGCGACTTTCCCCGCCGCATCAATGGCATCCCCACTCCGCCACAATCCCGCTCCCGGCGCAATCGCACTCTCCCCCTCCCAACACGCCAATCTCACTCCTCACTTCTCACTTCCCTCCGCCACCTCGCCCACCCAAAGGCTTGAGTGGCTCCACCGGGAATCGAACCCAGATTTGAAGTTTAGGAAACCCCCGTTCTATCCGTTGAACTATGGAGCCAATTGGTTTTCAGCGACTTGCGAACATTGAAGCCCTCGCCGCCGGGGAAGTTGCAGGGAAACCTACAGGTCATCCACTCGCTTCCGCCCTCATCCCTATGCTTCCGGCGCTCAAGTTTCCAGCGCTTTGTTGCCCCTTCTGAACCCGCCCCACAGCCACCGCTTCGGCGGCCACCGCAGGCCGCCCTTCCCCTGCCCTCCCGCCCCTCCCGCTGCCCATCAGCTCGAACGCCGCACGAAAACCAGGCCCCCTCGTTTCCATTCCCTGCGGCCCGCCAGTTTCCGGTCCGTTTCGCCATCGGGCAGTCTCGTTTCCCCAATCTTCCCGAAACAGCGCCCCCCGTTTCCGTCTCGTTTCCAACGGCAGGACTCAGTTCGACCCCTCGTTTCCCAATTCCTCCCCGCGGGCGGGAAACAGGAAACGGGAGACACCTCCGGCGGCATCTCCGGCGGCCCCTCCACTAAGCAAGCCGCGTCTGCATCGCCGCCCGGCCCCCTTTGGAATCTCCGCCCGGCCCGCTTCCGCCCGATCGAAACCGTGGTATCCTTTCTCCCATGCACCGCACCGATGACTTCCACTGCTTCCGCTCCGATCCACTGATCCGCTGGCAGGCCATCGCCGCCGCTCTGGAATCCAATCCTGACGCATGGGACTGGGCTCTGGCAAATATTGAACGCTGGCTTTCCCAGGGCCGGCTGCATCCCGCCCCCCTGCTGGAATGGCGTCAGTGGCTCCTTGAGGGCACCCGGGATCCCGTAACGCGTGCAGCGCTGCTGGACGTTTTGCGTCGTCCGCCGGCAGACGCGCATCAGGATCGGTTGCGCTCCTGCTCGCCTTTTGTCGGCGGGCCCTTCCCCAAACCGGCTCTCTCCGCATGAACCTCGGCTCCCTTCAGCATTTGGTTCGTTCCGTGCGCACCCTGGACGAAAATTGTCAGGTCGTCGTCCTCGGCTCCGCCTCCCTGCTGGCCTCCTTCCCGGAACTCGGCCCCGCATCTCCCCCGGAAAACCGTCAACCCATCGCCCCCTACCCCTCCTCTCCCCCGAAAATCCGCGTCATGCACGATCCAAGCGCCGCCGGCACGCCTTGTCGCGATCGACGCGCCAACGGCGCACCTTATCGCGGCCCAGGGCAACGCCCAGTCCAACGCCCAGTCCGCCCTTTTGCCTCTGCACGCTGAATTCAATCTCGCCGCCCGTCCCTCCCCCCGATTTCATCACTTCTCCCCGCACATGCCCGCCAAAAAATCCACCCCAGCCCCCAAATCCGTCGAGACCCTCAAACACCTCGACGAAAAACGCAGGCTCATCCCCTCCGCAGAACAGCAGTCCATCACGCAGAAGAAGCACGAACTGCTCAGACAAATCAAATACCCGCGCAATACCGACCTCGACCCCCAGATCGTCTGGCGCGGCAAAGACGAACAGAACTGGCCCGATCTCGCCACAAAGGTCAAGGCTCAGCTCAACTCGATAATCCCTGCCGCCTCATGATCCAGTCATGAATCCTCCAATCACCCCCGGCGAAATCCTCCTCAAGGAATACCTCCTCCCCATGCGCATCTCCCAGAACGCCATGGCACGCGCCATCGGCGTGCCCCCGCGCGCCATCAATGAAATCGTCCTCGGCAAGCGCGCCATCACCCCAGCCATGTCCATCCGCTTCGGCGCCTTCTTCGGCCAGTCCGAGGACTTCTGGCATGGCCTCCAGGTCGAGTGCGACTTCCGCGCCCTCGCCGGACAACGCCGCCAGCTCACTGCTGACATCACGCCCGCCAGTGATCTGATTCACGCCTGACAACCCATGCCCGCCAAGATGATCGCCTGCTTTCCCTCGCATCCGGGCAGGGCAATGGCCCAAATAGCAATTTTGACGGCCCCGAATTGCAACTTCGCGCCGCAACTGTAATTTCCCGGACACATCTAGGCTTTTCCCTTCACTCAACATGAACTCTGAACTCATCCACACCCTTACCGACACCTTCGAGGGACATGCCCAGCAGACGGATGGAGGGGTCGAATACTGGCTCGCCCGCGACATTCAGCATCTCCTCGGCTACGCCAAGTGGGACAATTTCACGAATGTCCTCTCCAAGGCCAAGACTGCCTGCGAGGTCTCGGGCCACCGGGTTTCCGATCATTTTGCCGACGTCGGGAAAACGATCCAAATGCCCAAAACTGCGGAGAAGGAAGTGCCGGACCTCATGCTCACCCGCTACGCCTGTTACCTCATCGCCCAAAACGGCGACCCCTTGTCGCGATCGACGCGCCAACGGCGCATCCTATCGCAGCCCAGGGCAACGCCCTGGGAATGCCGCGCAAAAACCCCACAGCCCTGAAAGGGCGCCCTAACCCCTTTCGCCATGCCCCAATCTCTGGCCAACATCTACATCCACCTCATCTTCTCGACAAAGGAACGGTTTCCTTTTCTCTCGAGGCAAGTGCGCCCAGACCTTCACGCCTACATGGCTACCGTCCTCGCAAACCTGAACTCCCCGGCCGTCCTCATCAATTCCGTGGCGGACCATGTGCACATCCTTTTCAACATGGGCCGTACCGTCACTCTGGCACAGGCGGTCGAGGACGTAAAAAAATCATCGTCCAAATGGATCAAGACCAAGGGCGCGGACCTCACCACCTTCGCATGGCAATCGGGTTATGGTGGATTCTCGGTAAGTGAATCCAATGTGGCGAAGGTGGCAAACTACATCCGCAATCAGGAAGAGCACCATCGGGCGAAAACCTTCCAGGAGGAATACCGGGAATTCCTCGCCAAACACAATATCCAGTACGACGAACGATATGTGTGGGATTAATCACAGCGCCATAGACGCGGCCCACCGCAGCCCTGTCCAACGCCCTGTCCGCCCTTTTGACTCTGCCCCCTAGGTTCAATCTCGCCGCCCGCCCCTCCCCCCGATTTCATCACTTCTCCCCGCACATACCCGCCAGAAAATCCACCCCCGCACCCAAATCCGTCAGAACAAACCGCGTCCAGGTGACCCACGACGAATTTCGCAGGCAACCTGCAGCCCGCCAGCAGACCACTGGCAGATACTTGACAAGTTGCCCGCCGCCCGACTATCAGCTCTCTCGCATGGATCGTCATCTCATTTGCAAATGCGGCGGCACCGCGTGGGTATCCCGGGAAGATGGTATGGTTCTCATCGAGTGCGCAAACTGCGGGGCGTCCGCCTCCGGCGAAACCCTCGGACTCGCGCGCACCGACTGGAATCTTGAGAAGAAGCGCCGGCAACAGGCACAAGCCGCACAGAAGCCACCAGACCACCCTGGCGGGATGCGGTGAGTCGCGGCAACCGCAAACAGGCCCGTCCTCACCACCTCCTGCACCCCTCCCCACTTCTTCCGCATCCTGGCAAGACAAGGCTCTCAGACACTCCGCATCCCCAGGCAGCCCGCATCAAACCGGACTCGCTCGTGCAAAAGCCCCCCCTTCACTTCATGCCATGGCCGGCGGCTTCCCGGAACTTCCCTAATTGCGGCACCGCCCCGTAAAGACCCAGCATGTACTGACGGGAAAACTTCGAGCTCGGCCGGACCACGTTCGGCTCAATATCCGCAAGGGTGTAAACATCGGTCGCTCCAGTCTCGTCCTTCCCGCAGAACCACACCTGATCCCGGCGGAAGCGGTCAGGGTCCAAAAGCGAGACCTCGTGAGTCGCACAAATCAGTTGCGCATTCCGACAATTCACCGGGCTGTGGAACAAATCCAGAATCGCCTGCGTCAGCAGCGGATGCAGGCGCGCCTCTAGCTCATCCACCATCAGAATCGAGCCCTCCTCAAGGGTGCGCATGATCGGCCCGCTCAGCGCAATGAACTTCTTCGTCCCACTGCTCTCGTTCTCCTCAAGATCAAACTCCACCTCTCCCTCAACCTCGTTCCCCTTCCCATACTTCCGGTGCGTCGTCTTGATCCCTGCGCTCATCACCATCTCACTCAGCACCCGCTTCTTCAGCTCCGCAGGCAGCCCCGCCGGAAGCTTGTCCTCCGTCACCGGCTCCACTTCACTCCTCAATGACTGAATGTTGAAGTCCGCCTTCTGCACCAACTCCAACAGCTGCGCTCGATGCCCCGCATCCTGCAATCGCTCGGCCGTAACGGCGTAAAACCCGGTCTCCGTCAATCCAGACACGTTCCTGAATCGTCTCATCCACTCAAGGATCTTCGTGGCTTCCTCACCATTGAACTGCGCACAGACCGACAAAAACAACGCATTGCTGCGCGTCCGCGCCTCCAACCCCTTGCCCTCCTTGAAGTTCGCCGACGATAGTTGAAACCCCTGCCCCTCCCGCGTGAACAGCTTCGCTTCCTTCGCCGTCGGCGACTTCCGGAAAAGCCACTCCGACACCACCTCCCTCGACGTCACCTCAAACCCATACCGGTAGTCCAACCCGTTCATCCGAAACCTCACCTCGAAATGCGATGCCCCCTTCTCGGTCTCGCTCGATAGCAGAAAGGGCTCAATGTCAATGTCCTCCCCAACCTGCCCCTCCTTCGAAGATTGCAGCACAAACGTCCGAAACCACACCATCGCCTGTATCAAATTCGACTTCCCAGACGCATTCTCGCCTGTATCAGATTCGACTTCCCTGACGCATTCGCCCCGTAAATCGCCGCCGTCTTCACCAACCGCAACTTGCCCTCCTCCAGCACGTTGCTCCACGCAAGATGATCGTCCACCCTCGCCTCCATACTCAAGGTCTGAAGCTCCCGGATCGATTTGAAATTCTCTACGCTGAACGCAATCAGCATGGCAATTTGATCGCTTTCCACCCTATCCTCGCAGAAATCCCGCAGAAATCTACCACTTCATCCGCGATCAGCGAATCCATGCGCGAAGCAGCATCGCCTCTCCCCCCGCCCCACCTTCCGCTGCAACTTCCTCCACCCCAGCCATCGCCGCCAACCTCATCGCCCGCATGCCACCCGGCGAAACCGCGGGGACAAAACCGTCAGCGGCGGACACCACCCAGCCCGCCCTCCTCGCCTCGCCGAACCGACAATTCACCTGAGCCACCCCACCCCGACGCGGTTGCCTTCCCTCCGCCTCGCTGCTTCGATGACAGGAATCCTCCATCCGTCGCCCTCAGCGCATGTCCAACCTGTTCTTCGACCACCCCATCCTCAACTCGCCCTACGATTACCCGGAGCGGCACTGGGAATTGGACTCCAGAGACCACCTCTCCCGCCTGATTTGAAACCGCCTGATCCTTTCTCCCATGCACCGCACCGATGACTTCCACTGCTTCCGCTCCGATCCACTGATCCGTTGGCAGGACATCGCCGCAGCTCTGGAATCCAATCCTGACGCATGGGACTGGGCTCTGGCCAATATTGAACGATGGCTTTCCCAGGGCCGGCTACATCCCGCCCCCCTGCTGGAATGGCGTCAGTGGCTCCTCGAGGGCAGCCAGGAACCGGCAAAGCGTGCAGCACTGCTGGAAGTTCTGCGTCGTCCGCCGGCAGACGCGCATCAGGATCAGTTGCGCTCCTGCTCGCCTTTTGTCGGCGGGCCTTTCCCCAAACCGGCTCTCTCCGCATGAACCTCGGTTCCCTTCAGCATTTGGTTCGTTCCGTGCGCACCCTTGCCGAGGATTGTCAGGTCGTCGTCCTCGGCTCCGCCTCCCTGCTCGCATCCTTCCCGGAATTAGGGGACGGCTCAGAGCCCCTCACCGCCACCTATGACGCCGACCTCTGCCCGCAACCCTTTGATGAAACCACGGCGCTCCTGATCCATCAGTCTCTCGGTGAATCTGGGGCCTTTCATCTGCGCCATGGCTATCATGTCGATGTCCTCCGCGATTCCATCTTCGAGACCCTGCCTGCCGGCTGGAGGGAACGCCTCGTCCCGGTTCCCGACTGCGACGGTGTAACCGCTCTGGATCCGCACGACCTGGCCGCCACAAAGCTGCTCGTCGGACGTCCCAAGGACATCGCCCTCGTTCGCCATCTCGCCACGACCGGGCGAGTGTCCCGCATCACCGTCGAACAGCGTCTCGACTCCATCGCTAAAGCCGACCGTCTCATCATCACCTCCAAACGATCCCTCGACGAGGCCTTTGACTCTGCCCCCTAGGTTCAATCTCGCCGCCCGTCCCTCCCCCCGATTTCATCACTTCTCCCCGCACATGCCCGCCGAAAAATCCACCCCAGCCCCCAAGTCCATCAAGGCCCTCAAACACCTCGACGAAAAACGCAGGCTCATCCCCTCCGCAGAACAGCAGTCCATCATGCACAAGGAGCACGAACTGCTCAGACAAATCAAAGAACGCCACCACGACCGCGGCACCTCAACCCAGACCTCTTCGCTTACTTCAACGGCATCCCCAAAGACGCCGACAAAACCGAATTCTACCAGCACGACCAGAACTGGTCCAACCGCATGATTCTCGGCGGCATGCTCCGCAACTCAAGCCAAACGAGCTAGAACCCACCATGAAACTCTACGTCGGGATAACTGATCGGGATTGGTTCCGCTTCCTTCGTTTCAACAAGGCTCCTGAAATGAATTTCTGGCGCCCAAAAAGCACCAGTAATTTCGGAGCCATTCAGCCAGGAGAACTCTTTTTGTTCAAGACACGGGCACCCGAGAATCGAATTGTTGGCGGGGCGTTCCTGGTGCGCCACACCACACTTCCGTTAGATCTTGCATGGGCAACCTTTGGTGATGCGAATGGCGTGAATACACTCGCTGAATTTCGGGCCAAGATCAGCTCCATCCGTGGCGATCAGGAGCGCAACCCAACAATCGGATGCACCGTGTTGACCGATCCGTTCTACCTAGACGATGGAAGCTTCTTTGATGCACCGAGTGATTTCGCGTCCAACATCGTCGTGGGAAAATCCTACGACGCAGGTGTTGGTGAAGGCTTGCGGCTTTATGAGCAGGCCAAACTCGCCATTCTCAACAGTAATCCAGGCCTCTACATTGGTGACAGCAGCAGTGTCGCCGAACAACCTCGCTATGGCAGTGGATACCTCATGAAGCCCAGATTAGGCCAAGGTGGTTTTCGCGTATCGGTCCTTGACGAGTACCAGCGACGTTGCGCAATAACAGGAGAGAGAACAGTACCCGTCTTGGACGCCGCTCACATCCAGCCGTACTCAGAATTTGGGCCTCATTCAGTCTCAAACGGCCTCCTTCTTCGGTCTGACCTGCACACGCTTTTTGACAAGGGATACATGACCGTGACCAACGATTTACGCATCGAGGTGAGCGGCAAGATCCGAGAGCAGTTCTCAAACGGTCGTGATTACTACGCCCTCCACGGACAGGAGCTTAAGGTCATACCCTCGGATCACTCTTGTCGTCCTGCGAGAGAGTATCTTGAATGGCACCAAAGTAAGTGTTTTCTTGGATAGTGAAGGACAATGTCGAAAACAGCACCACCACCATCTCCGTCTTCAACGGCCCCGCACCCCAACTGAAGACCTTCAGAACCGAAATCGAGGAATCCCAAACGACAGCATCGTGGCTCGGGGCACAATTCCATTCAGGTGTCCTCGCACATGAGATCGGCATCTTTGTCCGCTCCGACGCCCAGCTCGATCGGGCAAGGAACGCCTGCCTCGCCGCCGCCCTGCCATTCGCCGTCCTCGACTCGCATGTGGAAACCGAACCCGGACACATCTCCATCTCCACCATGCACATGGCCAAAGGCCTCGAATTCCGCGCCGTCGCCATCATGGCCTGCGACGACGAAATCATCCCGCTCCAGAACCGCATCGAGTCCGTAGGTGATGATGCCGATCTCAAAGAAGTCTACGACACCGAACGCCAGCTCCTCTACGTCGCCTGCACCCGCGCCAGAGACCGCCTCTTCATCGCCAGCGTCGCACCCGCCTCCGAATTCCTCGACGACCTCAGCCAGGCCTAAACCACCGGCATTTCCAGAAGATCCTGCACTTCCGCAAACTCCGCGCCGCCCCTCCATCCCTCATGATTTAGCTGTCAGCGTTACCGTAAAGCTATGGGCGTCGAACTGGTATTCCGCAGGCGGGTTGCCGTTGAGTTCTAATGCTTTGGTTGTGCGGGCGATACCCTGACCGAAACGGTTGGTGCTACACCGATGGGCCGACTCATCCACAACCAACGCCAAACTCGTTCTTCACCATGGCACGCCCAGACTTGAAAGGACCAGCATTCCCCGCGGACTTCAGCAACGACGTCCCGGAATACTCTGACGAGGAACTGGAGAAAGCCATGAAGGAAGCAGACCGGCAGGCGGCAAAGCGGCGAATAGCGCAGAGGGCTTCAGCTTCCAACCCACCGCCATCCCCGCCGACCTCGCCGCCAGAATGGAGGCGCAGTTCGAAAAACTGATTGATACCGCTCTCCTGCCACACGCCTCAAAATGATCGCCCCCTTCCAAACCTCGCCAGCATTGAAAGAAAACCGTCATTTCCTTTCATTTCTCTGGACAAATGTTCACCAGCTTACAATCTCAGGCAGCCTTGAAAGAATATCGCCATTCTCTTTAATTCCCTGACAATGCAGCGCGGACCTACCGGTTACTTCAGCCCCATCTCCACACCGGGGGAATCCGCCCGTGCCTTCATCCCGCACCCGCTCCCACCGGAGCCGCCCCTCGAACTGGATGGGTCGCTGGAATCTCTACTCGACTCGGCTTCCATTGCCATCGGGCGGCTCGATGGCATCTCCCTGATCCTCCCGGATCCGGAGCTTTTCATCTACACCTACATCCGTCAGGAGGCCGTTCTCTCCTCCCAGATCGAAGGTACCCTATCATCTCTCTCGGACCTTCTGCGCCACGAACTGGATGGAACCCCGGCCGCCCTGCTCGAGGATGTCACCGAGGTTTCCTGCTACGTCGACGCCATGCAGCACGGGCTCGAACGCCTGAGGTCCGGGGAGCGGCTCTCCCTCCGTCTCCTCCGGGAAATCCATGCCCGGTTGCTGGCTCATGGTCGCGGCTCGTCAAAACAGCCGGGCGAGTTCCGCCGTAGTCAGAACTGGATCGGCGGCAGCCGCCCGGGAAACGCCTGCTTCGTCCCGCCTCCGCCAGACGCCGTTATCGACTGCATGGGCGCTCTGGAAATGTTCCTCCACAATCAGCCGGTCCATACGAGGCCCCTGCTCAAAGCAGCCCTCGCCCACGTGCAGTTCGAGACCATCCACCCATTCCTCGACGGCAATGGCCGACTGGGCCGTCTTCTCATCACCTTCCTTCTCTGCTCAGAAGGTGTGCTCCGACAGCCGCTCCTCTACCTCTCCCTACACTTCAAACGCCACCGCGGCGACTACTACCGCCTCCTCCAGGATGTGCGCGAAACCGGCAACTGGGAAGACTGGCTCCGGTTCTTCTTTGAAGGCGTCATCCTCACTTCCGAGGCTGCCGTATCCACCGCCCGCCAGCTGCTCGATCTCTTCACGCGCCACCGGAAGCTCCTCGCCGGAGAATCCGCCACCGTCCTCCGGCTGCACGATCGTCTCCAGCACCACCCCATCACCTCCGCCAAAGCCGCCGCACAGTCACTCGACGTCACCCACCCCACCGCAACCAAAGCCCTCCGCACGCTCGAACACCACGGCATCGTACGCGAAGTGACTGGCGGCGACTACCGCCGCCTCTACGCCTATTCCGCATACCTGGAAATTCTGAATGATGAATAGCGCAAACGACCTGCCAAAGCGCGACCTGCCCGAGCGGACGTTTGAATTCGCCCGCCGGATCGTAAAACTGTGCCAACTCCTCGATCAGACGCCAGGCGTGAGCCGGACTCTCGCAGATCAGTTCCAGAGGGCAGGCACATCCATCGGCGCCAATACCGAAGAGGCTCAGGCCGGCCAAAGCCGCGCCGACTTCCTCAGCAAGATCTCCATCGCCTGCAAGGAAGCCCGTGAAACCCAATACTGGCTGCGCCTCCTTGCCGCCACCGAAGTCCTCCCAGCCTCACGCCTCACAGATCTCACCAGCGAATCCACCCAACTCGTCGCCATCCTCACAACCATCGTCCGCAACACCAGAGCCCA
>JAIXVE010000022.1 GCA_027483175.1 Verrucomicrobiaceae bacterium
ACCCGCAGTTCGACCAGTCCGACGCGGGTGGCGAGGTGTTTGGGTTTGAACCCGTTGGCGTGGCCGAGCCGTTGCTCGCAGCGCTCGTAAGGCTGGGCTTGAAGGGCGGCAGAACGCTCCTGGCTCATGGCTTCATTGAGCAGGAGGCGGAAGCCTTCGGCGAGGCAGGTCGAGCCCTGAGTGGTAAGTAGTTGCAAAACGGTGTGAAGAAGGTCAGGTTGGACAGGGTGGGTCATGGGTGTGTCTGGGTTTTTGTTTGCTAGACCTCAACACAGACCCCTGTGGCCCGCTGCGCCACCGCACACTGCACCCCCCCTTCGGGGGCTGCGGCGTTCGGCATCGCTACGCTCGCCTCACGCCGCAGCCCCCGAAGGAGCTTGCCGCCCAAGGCTAAAGCCTTTTACAGAACAGACATTACACCCCCGGAACCCCCGGTTCTTGATGGGCCGGATTATGCTGGCAAGCCGAGACTTGATCCGTGCAACTCATCCACTGCATGGAAGAATTACATGGTCATGGCACAACTGCCCAGACCTCTGGGCGTGCACAGACCACTGAAAGTGGGTGCCCAGGCAAGCCACTGAATCGCGCGGCACGCTCGGTCCGGTTGGACCCGGCGGACACTTTTCGGGGTAAAGTGGTGCGCTTTGGAGGGGGTGCGGAGGTGGGGCGGTCCAATATCCGGTGGATTCTGAGGAGTTCACTTGGGTTAAGTGCCCAGACCTCATGGAGCCCCCGCAGACCTCTTGGAGCCCCCGCAGACCTCTTGGAGCCCCCGCAGACCTCTTGGAGCCCCCGACACACCCGCGGGTGAAGAACCGCAATTGGCCCGACCTCTGGAAGGGATCCTCGATCCTCCAGCCGGGCTGCGCTTTCCCCCGGGCCAGAGCACAGGCGACACGTCATCCCGAAGGGTCGTTTCCCCCTGACGACGTCCGATCAGGGTTCCTCTGCGTATGACATAGACAATGAAATCCGTTTTCCACTTCCTGTCGTCCCGGCCGATGGCGGCAGCCTTATTTGCGTCCATGGCGATGTTTCCCGCCAAGGTGCGAGCTGCTGACAAGCCGGTATCGGAATTCACTGCCGAGGAAAACCAGAAGCTCGGATGGAAGGTTGTGGACGACGGCGTGATGGGCGGTCTCTCGAAAGGAAATCTTGCCTTCAGTGAGGATGGAATCCTCCGCTTCAGCGGTGAGCTTTCGCTCGAGAACAACGGTGGCTTTTCATCCCTTCGCACCGGTGACCTCGCTCTCGATCTCGCAGGCAGCGAGGGCCTTGTGATCAGGGTCAAGGGGGACGGCCGGACGTACCAGATGCGCATCGGTACCGACGCACGGTATCGGGGCATGGAGGTTTCCTTCATGGCCGGGTTTGCCACAAAGAAAGGCGAATGGACGGAAGTGAAGGTTCCTTTTGCCAGTTTTGTCGGCAGCTGGCGCGGGACCATGCTCAAGGACGAAGTCTTCAACCCAGCGAGAATCAGCCGCCTAGGACTGCTGCTCGGCGACAAGAAGGCCGGGCCCTTCGCCATGGAGGTCGACTGGATCAGGGCCTACAGCGCCAATGCGGCGAACGTCGTTGATCAGGCGCTGGCCGATGGTCGATTTAAAACGCTAGCGGCGGCCCTGACTGCGGCGGATCTCGTGGGCGTGCTTCAGGGCGACGGGCCCTTCACGGTCTTCGCGCCGACCGATGAAGCTTTCGCCAAGCTGCCGGAGGGAACGGTGGAGAATCTCCTGAAACCGGAGAACAAGGCGCAGCTGCAGGCAATTCTCAAATATCATGTGGTCCCGGGTGCGGTCAAACTCGCCAAGGCGCTTGAGGCTGGCGAGGCCGCCACCGTCGAGGGTGGAAAACTGGAAATTGCCTTCAAGGACGGTAAAGTGCTCGTCGGCAAATCCGCTATTCTCAATGCAGACATCGGGTGCACGAATGGCGTGATCCATGTGATCGATGAGGTGCTGCTC
The DNA here is from genome assembly GCA_027483175.1 of Verrucomicrobiaceae bacterium. Classification (GTDB taxonomy): domain Bacteria; phylum Verrucomicrobiota; class Verrucomicrobiia; order Verrucomicrobiales; family V1-33; genus V1-33. The sequence goes on from JAIXVE010000022.1 coordinate 1,971, forward strand.
CCTCCGGCTCCGGTGAAGGAAGTCGTTGCTAACGATCTCATTGGCGTGGCAAAACGGGCAGGGAACTTCAAGACGCTGCTCGCCGCCGTCGAAGCTGCCGCGCTGGCCCCTGTGCTTGCAGGCGAAGGTCCCTTCACGATTCTGGCACCAACGGATGAAGCATTCGCGAAGCTCCCGGAAGGCACCGTGGGAACGCTACTGAAGCCGGAAAACCTCGCGCAGCTGCAGGCAATCCTCAAGTACCATGTCTTCGCCGGCAAGGTCACGGCGGGCGACGCCCTCAATGCGAAGTCAGGCACCACTCTCAATGGGAGCCAGGTCGCCTTCGCCATCAAGGACGGGGTTCTCAGAGCCAATGAGGCGACCATCCGAACAACCGACATTCAATGCGATAACGGAATCATCCATGTGATTGATGCGGTGCTGCTCCCTCCGGCGCCTGAAGCGGGTGCCAAAGGAGAGAAAACGGCGTCGATGGAGCCAGCCGAACGCATCGAAGCGGCGATCAGCCGCGGTGTCCCTATCTTCAATCATGGTGACCACGCCCAATGCGCGGACATCTACAAGACCTGTCTCGAGATTCTGGCGAACGACGAAAAGGTCGATTCGGAAGTGCGCAAGACGCTCGGGAAGGTGCTGGAGCGGGCCAAGGGGATCGAGGGTGCGCGCGAGCGTGCGTGGCAACTCCGGCGGGGCCTTGATTATGCGTATCACGCTGTCGCGGGTTGATGGGGGCAGGTGCGCAGGCATCGGGGGGGCTTGTCCTGAATGGCGCTGAGATGGGGCGGTCAGGAAGGCTGGGGTATGCGGCGTTCCTTCAGAACGCGGAGGTCGGGCGGTGCGGTACCCAGAGCGGTGCTCTGGGCTGGTATACGGTGTGCCGATGGCACACGGGTTGGCGCCGTGGGTGGTGTGGTGACGAGCGAGGGACTACTGTGTCGAGGTGGTGGGAGGTTAGGCTGTGTTTGAAAGGAAGGAGGCTTGGCATGAGGGCTGTTGTGGCCATGAAAACGGACTCCGGATGCAGGGTGGGTGCTGCGTCGCTGCGGGAGGGACTGTAGCGGCGGCGAAGATTGTCATCCAGAGGGTTGCGGATGCTTTCAGGATCCGCGGGCTGCAGGATTGGGACTTAGGCATTGAGGTCACAGGCAAGATGCCCGTGCCACTCTGCATGGGGCGTTGAGGTCACAGGCAAGGTGCCGGTGCCACTTTGCATGTTGCGGAGGTCGGGCGGTGCGGTACCCGGAGCGGTGCTCTGGGATGGTATACGGTGTGCCGATGGCACACGGGTTGGCGGAGTGGGTGGAGTGGTGACGAGCGAGGAGCAGCAGGGTGGCATCAAAAAGGCCGCCCGGTGAGGGGCGGCCTTTGTGTGAGGGGTTGGTGGGGTTAGCGTTTCGGGGGTTGGACTTCTTTGACGGTGGCTCCGTGGGTGTCGCTGAGGATGAGGATGGAGAAGCGGGTGGTGGCGTCGAGGTCGCTGGTGGAGAGGCTGGCGTAGTCGAATTTGCCGCGGAGGTCGGTGTAGCCGTCTTTGTAGAAGGTGGGGGTGCCGTTGACGTCGGCGAAGACCTTGACGTAGACCTTGGAGAGCGGGCGTTTGTCGGTGGCGTGGCGGACCTGGAGACGGCCGAAGCCTTCGCTGAGTTGGACGTCGAGTTCGTTGGCGTAGGCGGCTTCGGCTTTGGTGAGGCCAGCGCCGGTGATTTCGACGAGGACGTTAGCGCTCTGGAATTCGGCGGGGAGGGCGAAGACGTGGTGATCGCCGGCTGGGAGCATGACCTTTTCGGATTTATTGGGTCGGATCATGCGGAAGCGGCTGGTGTCCTGGGTGACGAAGGGATTGGCGCTGAAGAGGAACTCGAGGTCCATGGGGTAGTAATTGACGGTGACCTCGGTGAGATTGCGGTAGTCGAGGGCGACGGTTTTGTTTTCGATTTTGACGCTGATGGCAGGTTCTTTGGCGGCGAGCCGGTCCTGGGTGGCGTCGCGGTCGTCGTCTTTGGGGGCGGCGGCGGCTTTGCCTTCGATTTCGTCGAGTTGCGAGGCGAGCTCGGTGAACTTGGCCTTCCAGTGGTCGACGGGATCGGCGGCGTGGGCCGTGGCGATGGTGCGTGCGGTGGCGGTGTCAGCCTGGCAAATGGCGAGCCATGCTTTGAGGTAGTCGTACTGAAGTTTCTCGGCGATTCTGGCGGGATCGACGGAGGCGAAGCGGGCGATGGCTTCCTCGATGCGGTCCTGGAGGGCGAGGTAGTAGACGGCTGCGAGGTGGTCCTCTTCGGTTAGGTCCGGGCGGTAGCTGAGGACCTTCATGAGGGCGTCGAACTGGGCGCGGAGCTTGTCATTGAGGATGGTGCGGGAGGCGCCGAGCTGGTGGGCGCGGGCATTGACGAGCGGGCTGTATTCGAGGTGCTGGTAGAGGTGGCGGTGGACGGGATCGATCCTGACGAGCGGGGTATCGATGAACGTGCCGCACTGAGCGAGGAAGCCGTCGGCGTGCATGAGGAAGTCGGAGACACCGTCTTTGATGTCGTGGAGGAGCGAGTAGCTCCATGAGGTGGGGTGCCAGATGTGGCGAGAGCGGAGGAGGGCGAGGGCCTTTCTGGCGAAGTCAGGATCTTTGAGACGCCATGCCATGAGATCGAGGTTGAGGGCGAGGAGATTGTTCTGTTCGAGGAAGGCGATGACCTCGGCGGGCTCGCTGTTCTGGCTGACGTATTCCCACGAGGCCTTGTCGGCCTGGGTCAGGCGCGGGACGACATTGAAGGTGAAGGGAGCGGCGCTGGCGGCGGTTTTGAAGTTGCGGCTGAGGTGGACCGGGTAGTGGGCGAACTGCCCGGCGACTGGGAAGTAGAAGTGGAAGTCGTAGGTGCCGGTGTGATAGGGTTCGAGGACGACCGGGAGGGATTTGGTGGCCTGCGTCTGGAGGACGGGGATGGCACCGCGGGGGATCTGGAAGAGGAGGTCGAGCTTCTGGCGTGAGGAGGCTGGGTTGGTGACGACGACCTGGCAGCCGTAGACGACGCCGGTGAGGAATTCGGTGGTGACGAACTTGTCGGATTTTTCGCCGGCCTGTTCGATGTAGCGGTCGCCGTGGCGGTAGAAGTTCTGGCTGACGAGGAGCTGGGTGCCTTCCTTGTCGTCTTCGGCGGCTCTGATTTCCTGGTGGAAGAGGATGCCTTTGCCGTTTGGTGTGAGGGTGACGCTGTTGTTATCCCGCTTGGTGGTGCCGCCTTTGTAATCCGAGGGGAAGGGGAGGTCGAGGGCGGCTAGAGCGAGGAGCATTTCGGTGAAGCTGCCGGTGGCTTCGGCGAGGTGCGGGGAGACGAACGGCTGGGCGCCATCCCAGAGGGCGTAGTCCTGCCAGAAGCGGTTGGGTTTGACGAGGTCGGCGAGTTGCTGGGCGATGAGGAGACGGTAGTAGTTGTTTTCGGCCCATTCCTTGGTGCGATCGAGCTGGCGGTAGAGACGGACAGCCTTTGCGAGCCCGGCTCTGCGGCGTTCGATGGATTTCGCGCTCTTTTCGAGGGTGACGCCGCGGGCGGCACCGACGGGCGCCGGAGCGTTCATTTCCTTGAGTTCGCGGACATCCACGACAGAATCCTCCTCGACTGCGAGGTCGTAGAGTGAAACCTTGGCGTCTTGAGCGATTTCACCGCGGAGGCGCGTGGTGAGGGCGAGCTTGTCCACTGCCTCGCCGTCGGTTGGGGGTGCGCCTGGGGCACTGGACGGGGTGTACATGTAGCGCAACGACTGCTGGTCACGGCTGAAGCGGGTGACGACATTCTTGGCGCGATCGGCGCCGCCGCTGAAATCGGAAGCGAGGCCGCCGGAGTCGAACCAATAGCTGTCGACTGCGCCATTTGCGATTCCGGTCAGGGTGGTGAGGACGCGGCCGTTGAGGGCGGTTTCGAAGAGGAAGGCGTCGCGCTGCGGGTTTTTCGGCTGAGTGTCGAGCCAATCCTTGAGGTGGCGGCGGGCGACGGGGACCTCGGATTCGATGCGGCGGGAGAGGAGGACGCGTTCAACGGAGTTGAGACGACCGTACTGCCATGGACTGAGGAACCCTGACAGGTCTGAGCCGAGGAGGTAGTGGTCCATGAACGTTTTGTCGCGCTTGTTGGCGAGGAACGGCTGGATGACGCGCTTGAAGAAGTCAGGGTCCTTGCGGGCGAGGAAGAAGTGGAGTTCGTGGCAGGCGTATCTGGAGTAGAGATCTGCCTTCTTCTCGGGCGTGAGCGTGTTCCATTCGAGGAGCCATGAGAATTCGGCGAGGGTGCCGTTGCCGCTGAGATTGAAGAGCAGCGAGTGGGCGGCGCCGAGGTGACCGATGTTCTGCCATGTGGCGGTGAGGGCGTCCTTGAAGGCGAAGGGGACGTCCTTTTCGAGGAGACTGATGCGGTTCTGGCGGCTGAAGTGCTGTTTCGGGTCGAGCCCGTCGGCGAGACGGAGATCGCGGAGGATGAGCTTCTGCTGCGGGAGGGTGAAGTCGCGCTGGGCGGTGCTGTCACTGTTGATGGCGACGATGCGGATCATCTGGCGGTCGCCTAGCGTGGCGGCGTCGATGATGACATTGCCGTCCTTGTCGGGTTTGAGGTTGAAGGCGACGGCACCGGGAGTGCCGAGGAAGGAGAGGTCGGGGTCCATGGGGCCGGCCTGAGCTTCCATTTTCTTCGCGGCGGCATCCATGGGAGCGGGAGCGGCGGCGGCGGCGGGTTGCTCTGCGTTCATGGCCTTTGGGTCTTCACCGGCGGCGGCGTCCTGACGCTGCGTTGCGGTATCCGAGATGGCCCATGGATTGAGGAGGAGGCCGGGGCGCGGGAGGAGGTTGCCGGCGAAGTGTTTAGCGCCGCGGCGTTCGAGGACGTAGCGGTATTCCTCGCCGATGGTGCGGGCGCTTTGATAGAGACTGGGGCGGAAGGCATTGGTCCATGCGAGCGGCTGCGGGAGATGGTCGTTGCCGAGGGTAGTGAAGGCGTTGAAGGCCGGGAGGAAGCGGCTGGCGAGGACGTGGACGCGCGTGTCGACGCCGGCGTTAGCGATGTGGAAGACGAGCAGGTCCTTTTTCGGCTGATCGCCCTGGGGAGGCGTCTGGCCTTTGATCATGGCGCTGACGGCGAGCGGCGCGGGATTGGATAGTTCCATGGTCATGACGTCGCTGACGAGCGAGCCGGTGACGGTGGTGCCTTCGCCGACGCGGACGACCGTGGCGGAGAGGGTGGGGGCCATTTCGACGGCGTATTCGCCGGGAGTCAGGCCGGTGATGGTGACGAGACCGCCTTTGACGGTGACGCCGGTGGCGGCGTCGCGGACGGGGACCCCGTTGCGGAGTTCGAGGACGCTAACGTCTCCGGGGGCGGGTTCGGCGGGGCCGCGCCATGAGATGCTGACGGGGTCGCCGGCGCGAGCGTTGACGACGGGCGGGAGGGAAGCCCATGTGCGCGGGAGGGAGAAGGTGCGTTCGACGCCGGTGGCGCTGCGGGCGGTGATGGTGGCGATGCCGTTGAGTGAGCCGAGTTGGATGGTGCCGTCGGCGGCGGTTTTCAGCGTGAAGGACTTGGCGGGTGAGAAGTCGTGATGCTGGAGGTTGACGACGACCTCGCGGTCCGCGCGTGGTTCGCCGGTGCGGCCGCGTTCTTCGAGACTGAAGCGGCCGTCGGCGAAGGTGAGGTGGAGATCGCTGGTCTGATCTGTCAGGGTGATGCCGTTGACGGCGATGGAGTCGGCGGCGGCGAGTTTGACGGGTTGGCCGGTGGAGAGGGATTTCACTTCGGCTTCCATGGAGAAGCTGAGCGAGGCGAGGCGGTCGGGGACGGAGAATTCGATAACGCTTTCGGCGTCTTCGGCGAGTTGCGGGCCGACCGGTTTGCCGTCCTTGTCCTTTGCGCCGAAGTCGTGGGTGGTGGTGGCGGGGATGCCGTCGAGCGTGGTGGACGAGATGGTGAGGCGGACCTTTTCGAGTGTGCCGAGGGCGGTGGGGCGGCCGTTGAGGAGGAGGGCGGGGCGGATGGCGAGTCTGGCGGTCAGGCCAGGGAGGAGGGACTCGCGAGCGACGTGGAAGCCGGCTTTGAGTTCATAGGATTCGCCGGCGAGATTGATGGATTCGAGCGAAGTGAAGCCGGTGCCGTCGGCGAGGATGACGGGTTGGTCGCCGGGGCGTTCGCTGAAGGGGATGAGGATGCGTCCGCCGTCGCCGGCGTCGAAGCGGCGGGTGCCGAGGAGGGCGTGGGATTTTTCGATAGGCTTGAGGTTTTCGTCGAAGACGCGGATGGCGGTGCCGTCGGAGTCGTGGGTGACGAGGTGGCGGAGGGCGCCTTTGCGGACGAGGGCGCGGCTGCTTTTGCCGCCGCCGATGAATTCGATGATCCAGACACCGCGGCGGCCTTTGAGTTCGGGGAAGGAGAACGAGCGTTTCTTGCGGAGCAGCGGGGCGTCGGCGAAGTCGTGGGTTTGTTCGCTATTGGCGGTGAGGCCGTCGAGATTGAGGTCGGTATTGACCTGAGCGCCGGTGGAGCGGTGGACGTTCTCGGTGTTGATCTCGTAGACCTTGACGAGGAGTTTCGGGACGTTCTTGGCGAACAGATCGAGGGAGACCTCGTCTGCGGGCGACCATTGCTGTTTGAGTGAGGGTTCGAAGTCGAGATCGACGCGGTCCTTGAGGGATTGATAGGATTCGGGCGAGAGGAGGGAGACCCATTTCTGGGCGTCGGGAGCGCCGGAGAGGAGTTTGGCCTCGGCGTGGATGGCATTGAGCCAGCGGTCGTTGAGCCACGGGGCGAATTTGTCAGCGGAGTCGGCGTTGGCGAGGACGCTGAGGAGGAGACTGCGGACGAGGCCTTCGTCGTTTCCGATGGGTGCGCAGCCGGAGATGGGCTCGAAGTTGGCGTTGAGGTCGACGGGGAGTTTGAAGACGTCGGATTCGCGGTATTTCTGAGCGACGTAGTCGACGGGCCGGGGGAGTTGGAGGTAGGCGAGGAGCCGTGTTTCATCGACGACGCCCTTGGCGAGGTCGTGGACGAGACGGTGATGGAGGACGTGGGCCTTGAGGGAATTGAAGGAAGGGGCGAGACGTGCGGTGAAGGATTCGAGGCGGTCGAGCCATGCTTCGCGGACGGCTGGGGTGCGGGCGGGATCCTGACCGAAAGCGGGGCGCAGTCGGGTGGCCCATGTGGTGACGAAGTTGCTATTCTGGAGGAGGGCGGGGCGGAGCTGGAGCAATTCCTCGAGCTGGGCGAGCGTTAGTTTTCCATGGATGGGGAACTCGCCGAAGCCGGCGGATTCGGGGGTGCCGAGTTCGTCGTTGACGAGCTTGACGAGGTTAGGGAAGTCCGGGCGGTGGATGCGGTTGAGGAGGTCGCGACGGCGGGGTTGGGTGAGTTCGATGCCGCCGTTGCGGAGGGCGGTGACGAGGCCGGAGGCGGTGAGGTTGCCGAGGTTGTCAGTGCCGGAGAGGGCGGTGGCGAGATAGGCTTCCCACGAGATGAGGGCGGGGTCGAGTGTGGTGGGGAGGTCGGGCCGGGCGTCCGGGGTGATGCGCTGGTGATTGTAGGCCATGCCGAGGCGTTCGCGGAGGTAGGCGAGGGAGGCGGCGGGATCGGCGGAGTAATCGAGGAGGGCCTGGCGGTTCTGGATCTCGCGGCGGCGCGGGTTTTCGTCCTGGAAGCGGTCGCTCCATTGTTTGAGGAGGGCGGTGAGTTCGGCCTTCTTGTTCTGATTCTGGAGGTGGAGGGCGTGGAAGTAGAAGTATTCGTCGGTGCCTGGGATGAGTTCGCGGAGGACGGCCTCGCGGTCGGCGGCGAGGGAGAATCGTTCGAGGAATCCGGTGTCGCCGGCGGCGGCGAGGAGAGGGAGGCTGCAGATGAGGAGGGGGGCGAGGAGCAGTGAGGGGCGGTGCATGGTGAGAGGCGGTGAGGTGATGGTGTGGAGGGGTGATGCCTTGAAGGGCGATGGCATGAGAGTACAGCGGACGGGGCCTCTGCCCAGTGGCGAGGTGTAAAGAAGTTGTCATGGCGGCGCTGCCGGTCGGAGCGCGGGCGGCCGGGGATTACTTCTTCTTGAGGTCGTAGCAGAGGAGCGAGTTCTGGACGCGGATCCAGAGGTGGCCGCCGTCGACGACTGGGTGGGGCCATGATGGGCCTTCGACGACGGCGAGTTTGAAGGAGCCGCGTTCCTGATAGGAAGCGGGTGAGCCGTCGATGAGAGCCATGGTGCCGTTCTGATAGCGGAAGTAGAGACGGCCGTCGGCCATGGTGATGGCGGCGGATTCCTTGCCGGTGCTGTGGCGTTCGCCGCCCCAGACGACCTTGCCGGTGGCGGCGTTGAGGCAGATAGGAAAGCCGTTGTTGTGGCCGGTGCCGGCGTAGATGTGGCCGTCGTGGAAGATCATGCCGCCGTGGTGGTTCTGGAAGGTTTTGGATTCGAGGAAGTAGACCTCTTCGGCTTTGAGGCCTTGTTTGTCAGGAACGATGCGGAGGAGGGCGGCACCTGCGCCGTAGCCGGTGGAGACGAAGACGTGGTCGTCCCAGACGAGGGGTGTTGGGATGTTAGCGGTGCCGTTGTTGACGCGGCCGTAGTGCCAGAGGACTTTACCGGTTTCGGGGTCGATGCCGACGACGGCGCGGCCGACGAGTTGGACGTACTGGCGGCGACCGGCGGCATTGCTGATGACGACGCTGGAGTAGGCTGCGCCGTCGAGGCCGTTGTCGCCGAGCATGGGGGTGGGGGTTTTCCAGAGAGTTTTGCCAGTGCGGGTGTCGAGGGCGGCGAGGAGGGCGTTGCGGCCGCCGGGGGTGACGATGAGGCGGTCGCCGTCGGCCAGGGGGGATTCGCTCCAGCCCCAGCCTGACTCCATTTTGCCGCCGAAGTCATTTTCGAGATTACGCTGCCAGAGTTTCTTGCCGGTGGTGGCGTCGGCGGCGGTGATGTTTCCGCTGCGGTCGATGGCGAAGACGCGACCGTTGGAGATGGTTGGGGTGCCGTTGGGTTCGTCACCGCCTTCGCAGGTGGTGAGGGACCAGAGTTCGCGGTGGGTGGCGATGTCGACGGCGATGAGGGAGGTGCCGAGCTTGCCGTTCGTCGGGCGGCGGCGGCCCATCGTGTAGAGGCGGCCGTCGGCGATGGCGACGGAGGCCATGCCTTCGCCGAGGCCTTCGAGTTTCCATGCGAGCGGGGGCCCGTCCTTCGGCCATTCGCTGAGGAGGCCGGTGTCTTTTGAGATGCCGTCGCGCTGCGCGCCGCGCCATGTTGGCCAGTCGGCGGAGGCGATGATGAGGGAGGCGTGAAGGGTGGCGACGGCGGTGAGGAGGGGCTTCATGGCGACGGGACGATAGCGTGGTCGCGGGCCGGGGACGAGGAAAAAGGCGGGGGGGGGAGGCGTCAGGCTTTCAGGTCTTCGGCGATGGTGGCGAATTGTTCGAGGGCGGCCTGGAGGTCTTCCATGATGCTTCAACCGCAATAGCAGGACATCTAGCTTGAGGAGTTCGCGGCGGATGGTTTCGCCAGCACCGCCTATGGAGAGTAGTTTGGAGAGGAGGGATCAGGCAAATGCTCCGTGTCGTGTCTGATGGATCATTTCCCAAATGACGTCACGTTCTCCCTGCTGAATCAGTGTCCATGGTTTCCGTCCTGCGAATCCTGGATTTGGCGTTTGCAGCCATGCGGGCAGGTCCTTGGCGGGGATGATTTCAAGCAAAGCCTTCACCAGACGAACTGCTTCGGTGACCTGCGGGCGGACAGAAACGGGAAACTCGTCCTGCTTTTCATAGGTGGCGAGAGAGCGTTCCGAGACCTTGGCAATCCCTGCAAACGTGCCACGGTTCAGACCGAGGGATCGCCGCCATGAATACAGCGCGATGCCGCTCTCCCTGGCGCGCTGCCAGGTGACGGGTTTCTGGGTCAAGGTCTCGCCCATGGGTCACTTTCTTTCATCCCGTGCAGATGTCCAAGCCAAATCCTGCAAAATTGCAGGATCTATTTGCCTGGCCATCGCACCTCACTCACGACATCAAACCGGCTGGCCGCGCTCCATTTGGAAGACGGGGTTGAACTTCAGTCACCTGGTCGCTACCATGACGAATCATGAACTCAACCCTCAGTCTCGACATCCCTGCTGACGCTCTCGCTAGCGCACGCATGACGCTGGAGGATATCCGGCTTGAGCTGGCCATCCTGCTGTTCCGGCTGGATCGGTTGTCTCTGGGAAAGGCGGCGGAGTTTGCGCTGCTGCCTGTGGGGATGTTTCAGAATCACCTCGCGAGCCGAAAGGTGGGGCCTCATTACGATGTGGCTGATGCCCTTGAGGATGCCGCCACTCTTGCTGCTCTGCCTCGCTGAACAATCATGATCGTCGTTGCGGATTCGGATGAACGACGAGGCCGTGAGGCGGCGAAGCGCCTTGGCATTACCTGCACCGGATTGGTTGGAGTGCTTCTTGAAGCCCGCAGGCGCGGCGCAGTCAATGATCCAGCGAGCCTCGCGCAAGAACTTAGAGGCGTCGCTGGATTCTGGATTGCGGACGAACTCATGGCCCTGCTTCGGTAACGAATGCAATGAGTTAGCATTAGGCTCATCGCGCTGACCGATGCCGGCAACTTACCCTCCCGGAGCACGGCGAGCCGGTCCTTGGTCGCGACTTCGTCCAGGCGTTTCGGCAGGGCGGTGCGGGGAGTGATTATGTCGGGGCTGTTGTCTTCCTCGATGGGCAGTGCTGCCAGTGCTCGGCGGTGCTGGCGTTTGCTTTCAAGGATGCGGGCGAGGTCGAAGTTCATGGCGGTCAATCGGTGAGGGATTGTTGCTCAAAGTTCTGCCATGCGCCAGCGAGGTGAAATCTGCCCGGGGGTGAAGGTTGAAGCGGTATTGTGCCGCTTGGGATCGGCAGCGGAGATGGTGTCCTTGGGTGAAAAGGCGGTTGGTTCCTGATTCGGAGAGGTAAGCGGCGGGAGGCGGCTTCCCCTTTGGTTTTGTCTGGCTGAGGGGGGCATGGGGGAGAATAGCGGGGAATGGGGGAGGGGGTGAAATTTGCCGTCGCGGGGGGAGGTGGGATGGTGGAGGGGGGAGGGATGAAGAGAGTTGTGCTGCTGAGTTTTTTGAGTGTGTCCCTTGGGTTGGGGAGGGTGGTGGTTGGGCAGGAAGTGGTGAGGGTGGGGGAGGGGTCGTATGCTGGGGGGCCGCCGGTGGGGAAGATGGTGGATGGGAAGACGAAGGTGGATGCTGTGGTGGAGACGGAGGGGCGGCGGGTGTATCTGGTGGAGGATGGGGGTCGGGCGGTGCCGAGCAACAAGTGGTATCAGAATCTGTTATTGAAGCAGTACGGGACGGGGATGTGGGCGATGCCGCATCGGGTGGATGCGACGAAGGAGGGGATCGAGATTTTCCATTCGACGAGTTACAGTGGGGATGGGGTGCGGGCGCTGACGGAGTATCCGCTGGTGGTGGGAGGTGAGGGGTTCGGGCCGGTGGATTCGCGGGTGAAGGGATGGGGTGACTGGTCGGTGGCGTTCCGGAGTTATGAGAGTGAGGGTCGGTGGGTGGATGTGACGTTAGGAGAGGGGATGCCGACGGTGTGGTGCGAGTTCCGTGGGGTGGTGCCGCGGTTGTGGGCGGGCGGGCATGGTGGTGGGGGGAGTCGGGCCGAGCGGGTGCCGGGGTGGTTCGGGGTGGATGGGAAGCCGGTGACCTTGCCGGTGAAGGGGGCGGCGCTGGGGATGCGGCATGAGGGGAGGTGTTATGGGATTTCTGCGCCTGAGGGGACGGAGTTTGCGATGGGGGCGGACGGGCGGGTGGCGGTGACGTTTGCGGGGGAGGGCGGGTATCTGGTGATATCGATGCTGCCTGCGGAGAAGGATTTTGCGGTTAGTCATGTGTGGGCGTATGCGGTGCCGCGGGACACGCGATTGGATTGGGAATATGACAGGGAGGCTGGGCGGTTGCGGACTGAGTGGGTGGTGGAGACGGCGCCGTTGAAGCCGGGTGCGAAGGGAGTGATTCAGGGATTTCTGCCGCATCAGTGGCGGGACAACGGAGAGCCGCTGGAATTGGGCGGGCCGGAGTTCGGGACGATTCGCGGGGTGATGAAGTGCGGGGCGGGCGAGCGGTTCCGGATGAGCCATGCGTTCCGGGGCGTGCTGCCGGGGTTGCCGGCGGTGGGGGAGATGGGCGGGGCGGCGGAGCGGGTGTCGGGGCTGCTGCGCGAGCATTTTGCGGAGACGAAGAAGCCGTTAGGGACGGACACGTACTGGGGCGGGAAGGATCTGCAGCGGTATGCGCAGGCGGCGCTGGTGGCGGCGGAGGCTGGTGATGGATCGAGGGGTGCGATTGAGAGCCGGTTGAAGGAATCGCTGAGTGACTGGCTGAGTTACAAGCCGGGGGAGCCGTCGCGGTATTTTGCGTGGTATCCGCGGCGGAAGGGGTTGGTGGGGTTCAATGCGGCGTATGGGTCCGAGCATTTCACGGACACGCATTTTCATCAGGGGTATTTTGTGCATGCGGCGGCGGTGCTGAGCCAGCTGGATGCGGGGTTTGCGGCGGCGTACGGGGAGATGGCGGCGCTGGTGGCGAAGAACTATGCGAACTGGGATCGTGGGGATGAGCGGTTTCCGAGACTGCGGACCTTTGATGTGTGGCGCGGGCACAGTTATGCGGACGGGAACGGGTTTCCGGAGGGGAACAATCAGGAATCGACGGGCGAGGCGGTGAACAGCTGGGCGGCGCTGATATTGCTAGGCGAGGCGCTGGGGGATGAGAAGATGACGGCGGCCGGGGTGATGGGGTATGTGTTTGAGAGTCGGGCGGCGGAGGAATACTGGTTTGATCCGCATGGGGACGTGTTTCCGGCGGCGTATGAGCATGATGCGTGCGGGATGATCTGGAGCGGGAGTATTGTGTGGGGGACGTGGTTTACGGCTAGTCCGTCGTGGATTTACGGGATTCAGTGGGTGCCGTCGGGTCCGCAGCTGTCGTTTTTCGGGCGGGAGCCAGGGTTAGTGGAGCGCGTTTATGGCGGGTATGAGCGGGAGCAGGAAGCGTTTGAGGTTAAGGAGACGGCGCGGAGGAAAGAGTACCGGAGACAACCGGTGACGACGGCGGCGCTGGGCGGGGAACTGGCGAGTTATCACCTTGGGTTCCGGATGCATGGGGATGCGGCGAAAGTGGTGAAGGAGTTAGATGTCTTGTGGAATGAGCCGGGGGACAAGGTGGCGCACAACGAGTGGATGGCGTCGGTGCACTGGCAGGCGACGGCGTTGAAGACGCTAGGGCGGGTGGACTGGCGGTGTCACGGGACGAGTCCGGTGTCGATGGTGTATGGGCATCCGGAGACGGGCGTGCGGACGATGGTGGCGTGGAATCCCGGGGCGGCGGCACGGACGGTGAAGTTCTTCGAGGGGAAGAAAGAGATCGGGGAATTGAGTGTGCCGCCGCGGTCGATGGGTAGTGGAGTGGTGCGGTGAGGGTTAGCGGGCGTCTTTGGCGGCGTCGTGCTTGGGATTGGGGACGGGGAGTTGGGCGTTGGTGGCGGTGAGGTAGGCGTCGAGACGAGCGGCGAGGGATTTGGCTTTATCGGGTTCCGAGGCGAGCCGGTTGGATTTTTCCTCCGGGTCGGTGGTGATGTGATAGAGTTCCTCGTGATGGTCCTCGTGGAAGCGGACGAGCCGCCAGCCGTTTTCGAGGATGGCGCTGTAGGGGGTGGCACCGCCGGGGTGGTAGTGCGGGTAGTGCCAGCAGAGCGGGCGGGGGGGCAGGGGTTCGCCGCGGAGGGCTGGGCGGAGGTCGGTCCCGTCGACTGGGGATGGGAGCGGGGCGCCGGCGGCGGCGGCGATGGTGACGCCGAGGTCCATGGTGATGACTGGTTCGTCGGAGGAGGATCCGGGTTTGGTGAGGCCGGGCCAGTCGATGATGAGCGGGACGCGGACCCCGCCTTCCCATGGCGAGCCTTTGCCGGCGCGGAGACCGAGGTTGGAGGTGATAGGGTTTTTGGGGCCGCCGAGGAGACCGCCGTTGTCGGAGGTGAAGATGAAGACCGTGCGGTCGGTGAGATTGAGATCGCGGATGGCAGCGCGGAGACGACCGACGCTATCGTCGACGCTGGCGACCATGGAGGCGTAGACCGGGTTGTTGTGAGGGTTGGCGGGATTTGCGAGGGCCTTGTATTTTGCGATGACCTCGGGTTTGCCGCCGAGGGGAGTGTGGACGGCGTACTGGGGGAAGTAGACGAGGAACGGACGGTCGCGGGAGGCCTTGATGAAGCTGATGGCGTCGGAGGTGAGGCGTTCGGTGAGGAATTCGCCGTCGGGGCCGTCTTTGAGGGCTGGGTTGCGGTAGGGGGCGAACCATTTTTCGGGCTGGCCGCGGTGGTAGCCGCCGAGGTTGAGGGAGAAGCCGTGGGCGAGCGGTGAGGCATTGCCGAGGTGCCATTTGCCGATGGAGGCGGCGGTGTAGTTCTGGGATTTGAGGGCTTCGGGGAGAGTAGTGAGGGCGTCAGGGAGTTCCTTGCACCAGTCGGGCGGGAGGAGTTTGGCGGCGGGGCGTTCGTGGCCGGCGATCCAGTCGGTGATGTGGGTGCGTGCGGGGCTTTGGCCGGTGAGGAGGGCGGCGCGGGTGGGGGAGCAGACCGTGCAGGCGGAGAAGGCGCGGCGGAAGGACATGCCTTCTTTGGCGAGTTGGTCGATGTGGGGCGTCTGGTAGAATTGGCTGCCGGTGCAGGTGAGGTCGGTGGCACCCATGTCATCGACGAGGATGACGATGAAGTTGAGGGGTTGGGTGGCGGCGTTGAGGGCGAGTGCGGCGCAGAGGAAGAGGAGACAGCGGAGCATGGGGGAGCCTGCGGGTTGAGGGAGCGGGCGCAACGGGGAGGGTTCCCGCGTTTAGTGCAGCCCGTCTTACAGATGGTATCTTCTGATTTTGTGGGAAGGAAGGAGGATCCAGCCGCTCTGCGGAGGGAGGGGGACGGGTCTTTTTCCCGATTCCTGTGTTGCTCGTCGGTTGCGAATCCTGATTCGCGCCCTCCTCGCGCCGTGGACTCGGAAAAAATCCTTCGTCCATAAGACACCATCTGCAAGACGGACTACACTAGCGGATCAGGAGCCGCAGAGGTGGCGGGCGATGCGGAACCATTCGGCGTCGATGGCGGAGGAGGGAACGGTCGGGCGGTTGGCGCGGGCGAACCAGTAGGCGGCGTTGCCGGAGTCGCCCTCGATGAGATGGAGGAGGGCGTGGACCCACGAGCCATCGGTGGAGTGGACGTCCTGGGCGATGTTGTGAGCGGCGTCCCAGTCGCCTTTTTTGGCGAGCCAGAGGGCCTTGGCGAGGGGCGGGAGGTCCGAGGGCGGGGTGGGGTCGGACGAGACGCTGGCGAGGAGGTCAGCGGCGGTCATTGGTTGAGGAAGGGGCGGGTGGCAGCAGCGCTTTGGAGGTGGGCTGGGTGACGGGAGAGCTGGCGGGCCGGTAGCCGCGGCGGGCGGATTGTTCCCATTGTTTTTCGGTGCCGCCTTCGGCGTTGTGGAGGATATTGGTGACCGGGCTGATGGCGGTGCTGACGAGGGAGGTGGCCGTGCCGAGCCAGTGGGCGGCGGTGCCGCAGGAAGAGAGGCAGAGGGCGAGAGCGAGGGGGAGAAGGCGCATTTTGGAAGTGAGAAGTGAGAAGTGAGAAGTGAGAAAGGCAGAAAGGCAGAAAGGCAGAAAGGGGAGGGGCGGAAGGGAGGAAGGAGGGGAAAGGCCGGAAGGGAGGAGGGGCTTTTTTGGGGTTATTGGCCCCATTGGGCGGGACCGTCTACGGCGATTGCGCCGGAGGGGAGGTGGATTTTGATGACGGTGGAGGGGCTGACGGCGCGGACGGAGTGGGAGCCGGAGCGGAGGACGGGATTGCCGCGGAGGAGGAGGACGCCGGTGGCGTTGCGGAAGTGGATTTCGGAGGCTTCGGCGCGGTCTTCGTTGGAGGAGATGGCGGCGGCGGGTTTACCGGAGGCGAGGAGGATTCTGGCGGTGAGGCCGTCGGGTTCGAGTTCGTAGCGGATGGAGGGGGCTTTGATGTCCCAGCCGCCGGGGAGAGTGACGCCGGCGTTGTCGAGTTGGGTGGCGGCGGGGGAGAATTCGGAGGCGGCGACGGTGAGTTGGCCGGAGGGGAACTGGAAGCCCTCGATGCGTTTTTCGGTGGGGGCTGGGGTGGCGGCGGTGCCTGTGGAGGAGGGGGAATCGGTGGCGTCGTCGGGTTTCCATGGCCAGAGATTGGCGGCTTTGCCGGCGACCTTGCGGGCGCTGGAGCCGAGGAATTGGCCGGTGGCGGAGGTGGCGCGGGCGGTGGCTTTGGCGGTGGCTCGGGTTGCGCCGGCGACGCTGGTGGTGACGGAACGGGTGACGGAGCCTGCGTTTTGGGCGACGATGCGGCTGGTATTGCAGCTGGACAGCGGCAGGGCGAGTGCGGTGGCGAGCACGGCGGCTGATGCTGGGAAAGGAGACATGTTGGGGGACTGATGGAGGTGGAAGGGGCGAGCGGCAAACGTGATCTTCCCGGGGGGAGGCTGGTTTTGAGGGGGGTGGGGGGGTGAAAAATCCTTTCCCAGCGGGTGGTTGCGCCGCGTAAGTTATGCGTCTACCGTAGTCCCCGCGGTCGAACTCAGGGCTGCGGCCTTACATCCAAATAACGCAATGTCCGAAAACCCTCAACGTCCGGGCCCGCCCGAAAATCCAGACCGCCGTGGTGGTGGCAATGAGCCGCAAGGGTTCAACTGGAAGGGCCTCATTATATTGTCGATCGCGATCGGGCTACTGGCGGCCGGGTTGCTGATACCGAGTTCGGCTGGGGGTCAGAAGCTGGATTACCGGCGGTTTTTGGACATGGTGCAGAAGGACGAGATCAACAAGGAGAGCGTGAAGAAGATCAGTGAGGTGGGTGCGGAAGTGATCACGTTCACGACCGGGCAGGATCAGGCGAAGCGGACGTACCGGGTGCAGTTTGATCCGCTGATGGAGAAGGAGAAGCTGAACACGTTGTTCGCGGAGAAGGGGATTGTGCCGAATTACGAGTACGACAACAACGTGGGGACGAGCTTCATGTTGAGCCTGTTGCCGGTGCTGCTGCTGCTGGGCGTGCTGTGGTTCTTCTTCCGCCAGCAGATCAAGATGGCGGGGCGCGGGGCGATGAGTTTCGGGAAGAGCCGGGCGCGGTTGCTGGCGATGGACAAGAACAAGGTGACGTTCAAGCAGGTGGCTGGATGTGACGAGGCGAAGGAAGAAGTGTGGGAGCTGGTGGAGTTTCTGAAGGACCCGCGGAAGTTTCAGCGGTTGGGCGGGCACATTCCGAAAGGTGTGCTGATGGTGGGCCCTCCGGGGACGGGGAAGACCCTGTTGGCGAAGGCGATTGCCGGGGAAGCGGACGTGCCGTTTTTCAGCATCAGTGGGTCGGATTTTGTGGAGATGTTTGTGGGTGTGGGCGCGAGCCGCGTGCGGGACATGTTTGAGCAGGGCAAGAAGAATGCGCCGTGCCTGATCTTCATTGATGAAATTGACGCGGTGGGTCGGCATCGCGGTCACGGGATGGGCGGCGGTCATGATGAACGCGAGCAGACATTGAATGCGCTGCTGGTGGAGATGGACGGGTTTGATACGCAGGAAGGCGTGATCATCATTGCGGCGACGAACCGGCCGGACGTGCTGGATCCTGCTTTGCTGCGGCCGGGTCGGTTTGACCGTCAGGTGACGGTGAGCCTACCGGATGTGAAGGGTCGCGAGGCGATTCTGAAGGTTCACGCCAAGAAAGTGAAGATGGCGGCGGATGTGGATCTGGGGGTGATTGCGCGCGGGACGCCTGGGTATTCCGGGGCGGAACTGGCGAACGTGATCAATGAGGCGGCGCTGCTGGCGGCGCGGCGCGGGTTGAAGGGGATCACGCTGCGGGAGATGGAAGAGGCGCGTGACAAAGTGCGCTGGGGCAAGGAGCGGCGGAGTCTGGCGATTTCCGAGAAGGAGAAGGAGAACACGGCCTATCATGAGGCTGGCCATGCGATTCTGCTGGATGTGCTGGAGCACACTGAGCCGCTGCACAAAGTGACGATCATTCCGCGGGGCCCGTCGTTGGGATCGACGATGTGGTTGCCTGAGGAGGACAAGTACAACACGCGGAAGAACGAATTGCTGGATGCGCTGGTGGTGGCGATGGGTGGCCGGGTGGCTGAGGAGATTGTGTTCGGGGACGTGACGAGTGGTGCTTCTGGCGACATCAAGATGGCGACGGGGATGGCGCGGCGGATGGTTTGTGAGTGGGGGATGAGCAATGCGCTGGGGATGGTGGATTACAGCGATGGTGCGGAGCAGTCGATGCTGGCGCGGAGCCGGGATTACAGTGAGGCGACGGCGCAGAAGATTGATTCTGAGATTCGGGAGCTGATCGACAATGCTTATCAGCGGGCGAAGACCCTGTTGCTGAAGCACCGTGCGGAGCTGGATGCGCTGGCGAAGGCGTTGCTGGAGTATGAGACCCTTGATGGGGCGAATGTGAGGGACATCATGGAGCACGGGAGCATGATGAATCCGCCGACGAGCCAGCCGCCGACGCCGCCGATGATACCTGTGGAGTCATCGGCGCGGGACAGTGCGGAGGAGGAATTGCCGCCTGGGTTGGCGGGTGCTCCGGCGTGAGTTGGAGGGAGTGAAAACGATCTGACCGGCGGCGGGGAGTTCCTGCCGCCGGTTTTGTTTTGCAGGGACGGGTTGGTTGTGGCATTGCGATTGCTCGGGAGGAGATGCAGAATGAGGCAACTGGCTGAGATTGAGCGATCGAATTTAAAAACTGATGGCACGAACTGACATACCGAGTGGGACGGTGCGCAGCGCATCCCGCATTCTGCTTTCGGAGTGGGATGAGGGAGCGGTGACGGCGATGGCGCGTGGATTGCGTGAGGAGACGGGTGGTGCGGCTTTGGCGGTGGTGTTTGTGAGTGCGGACTGGCGAGGTCAGCTGGGGGAATTGATAGAGATTCTGCAGATTGAGGGGCATGCGCGGCGGGTGGTGGGGAGTTCGGCGGGTGGGATCATCGGGACTGGGCAGGAGGATGAGGATGTGAGTGGGTGCAGCGTGTTGTTTCTGGACTGGAACGGGGCGGTGGTGCGGACGTGGCCAATTGACGAGCAGTTTCAGATTCCGGCGGGGTTGACCGCTCCGGGTGGTTGCCTGCTGCTAGGGAATCCGCTGCGGTTGAATGCGGCGCTGCTGCTGGAGGATTTGAATCGTCGCCTGCCAGAGCTGGCGGTGTTTGGGGGATTGGCGGGAGGGCAGTGGGAGAATGAGAACCTGTTTGTGTTTGAGGATGGCGGTGGCGGGCGGGATGCGGCGGGGTTGCTGGTGCAGCTGGAGGGCGTGGTGGTGCGCGGGGTGGTGAGTCAGGGATGTCAGCCGATTGGCGAGCCGCTGACGATCACGAAGGTGCAGAATGATCTGGTGTATGCGGTGGGCGGGCGGCCGGCTTACGACGTGCTGGTGGAGGCGGTCGAGGGATTGCCAGAGGCGGAGAAGGCGGAGGCGCGTGGGAACATCATGGCTGGGCTGGCGGCGAGCGAGTATGTGGAGGATTTCCGGCGCGGGGATTTTCTGGTGCGGAACATCATTGGGGGAGATCCGCAGAGTGGGGCGTTGCGATTGGGAGCGGTGCCGCGGGTGGGGCAGACCCTGCAGTTTCAGATCCGGGAGCGGGATGCTGCGGATGAGGACATGCGGCAGCGCTGTGCGGCGGCGGCGGATCGGTGGGGGGCGCCGGCGGCGGCGTTATTGTTTGCGTGTGCGGGGCGGGGGCAGGGATTGTTCGGGGTGCCGAATCACGATGCTGGGCTGATGGCGGATGCGTTTGGGCCGGTGCCGCTGGCGGGATTTTTCTGCAGTGGGGAATTCGGGCCGGTGGCTGGGCGGAATTTCCTGCATGGGTACACGGCGTCGGCGGCGTTGATTTACGCGGAGGTGTGAGGGGATGAGTGGGTGGAGGAGAAGGCGGCGGCGGCGTTGATGCAGCGGCGGACGAGTTCGGGGCCGTGGTAGACGAGACCGGAGTAGATCTGGATGAGGGCTGCGCCGGCGTGGAGTTTGGCGATGGCGTCGGCTTCGTTCATGATGCCGCCGACTCCGATGACTGGCATGGCGCCGTCGAGGGTGGCGCAGAGACGTGCGATGACGTCGGTGCTGCGGGAGGAGAGAGGTGCGCCGCTGAGGCCGCCGGCCTGGAGGGAGGTGGGCGAGTGTTCGACGGATTGTCTTGATAGGGTGGTGTTGGTGGCGATGACGCCCTCGAGTTTTTCGGTGGCGAAGAGACGGGCGAGACTGTCGATGTGGGCGGGGTCGAGGTCCGGGGCGATTTTGATGAGAATGGGGACGTGGCGCTGGTGCTGCTGGGCGAGCTGGGCTTGAGCGGCGTGGAGGGCGCGGATGAGGGAGCGGCAGGAATCTTCCTGCTGGAGGTCGCGGAGCCCTTTGGTGTTAGGTGAGGAGAGATTGACGGCGATGTAGTCGGCGACTGGGTAGGCGGCCTTGAGACAGATGAGGTAGTCGTCGTTGGCGCGGTCGTTGGGGGTGTCGAAGTTTTTGCCGATGTTGATGCCGAGGATGGCGGGGGAGGAGCGGCGGGCGACGTTGGCGAGGCCCTGGGTGATGCCGACGTTATTGAAGCCCATGCGGTTGATGATGGCTTCGCGGTCGGGGATGCGGAAGAGACGCGGGGCTGGGTTGCCGGGCTGGGGTCGGGGGGTGAGGGTGCCGATTTCGATGAAGCCGAAGCCGAGGGCGGCGAAGCCGTCGATGGAGGAACCGGATTTGTCGAGACCTGCGGCGAGGCCGACGCGGTTAGGGAAGCGGAGCCCCCAGAGGGAGAGCGGGGCGGCTTCGGGGGTGGGCGGGAGGAGACGTGGGAGCCCGCAGCGGACGGCGGAGTTGAGGGCGGCGAGAGTGACGTGGTGGGCCTGTTCAGCGTCCATGGAGAAGGCGAGCGGGCGGAGCAGCGGCCATGATTTTTCCATGAGGAAGCGGGCGGCGGAATGGAGCGGGTGTCGGGCGCTGGAGGTCATCGCCCTTGACTCATGGCTGGCCCCCCCCTAGTGGCAAGGGTTCAACCAACGATTTTCCCCGACCCGAGATGGATCTGATTTACGAAGGAAAGGCCAAGAAGCTGTTCACGACTGAGAACCCGAGCGAGCTGCTCATGAAGTTCAAGGATGATGCGACGGCGTTCAACGGCGAGAAGAAGAGCACCTTTGCGGAGAAGGGGCGGCTGAACAAGACCCTGAGCCTGCATTTGTATCAATTGCTGGAGAAGGAAGGCGTTTCGACGCATTTTGTGCGTGATGACGGGCCGGACACCCTGATTGTGAAGCGGGTGGAGATCATTCCGATTGAGGTGGTGGTGCGGAACATTGTGGCTGGGAGCCTGAAGAAGCGGACTGGGTTGCCTGAGGGGCAGCGGTTGCGGCAGCCGATCATTGAGTTCTGCTACAAGAGTGACGAGCTGGGTGATCCGATGGTGAACGACGAGCACATCCGGGAGTTGAATCTGGCGCGTGGTGATGAGCTGGAGAAGATCAAGCGGAGTGCGTTGAAGATTAACCGGTCGCTGTCGGCATTCTTTGCGAAGGCGGGGCTGACGCTGGTGGATTTCAAGCTGGAGTACGGGCGGTTGTTTCCGGACAAGCACAACATTGTGCTGGCGGACGAGATCAGCCCGGACACGTGCCGGTTGTGGGATTCGGTGACTGGGAACAAGCTGGACAAGGATCGGTTCCGGCAGGATCTTGGTGACTTGATCGAAGGGTATTCTGAAGTTCTGCAACGTGTTGAAAATGCGCTCGCTGGTCGCTGAAGTCACGGGTCGATTTGACCATGCGGGGGACGCGAACCGTCTTCTGTACACGCCATTGCCTCGGAAGCTGACGGTGCGTGAGACGCGTCGGTATCTGGTGGAGTTTACGGGGGATGAGGGGGCGCTGACGGCTTTTCTGGCGAAGGTGCTGGCGGATTCGGTGAGTCATGAATTGCGGGTGGGTGGGACGCCATTGTTTGAGGGGAGCAGTTTCATTCTGGATTACGGGATGAAGGGTGGGGCGCTGGATTTGGAGAAAGAGACGATTCTGGCGCATCATCGAGGGGATGAGGAGGCTGGGTTTCGGATTGAGAGCCTGCGGATCAACCGGCGGCTGTATGTATTTGATGCGGCTGGGTCGCCGGAGACGGTGGCCTTGGCTGGGCGATTTGTGCGAGACATTGTGAATCCTGCGATTCACACGTATCAGGTGATTTCCGGAAGTTCGCAGGCAGTGTGTACCACGGCTTGACAGCTGAGCGGTGGGCATTATGGTCCGCCCCCTTTCAACCCATCCCTTTCCAAGAATACCATGGCCAATAACAAGTCCGCCGAAAAGCGCGTGCGTCAGACGGAAGTCCGCACGCTTCGCAACAAGTCGATGAAGACCCGCGTGAAGAACACGCGTCGAGCGGTGGGAGAAGCCGTGGCGGCGAAGGATGCCAAGGCGGCGGCACCGAAGGTGGCGGCGTTGTCGGCGGCTGCTGACAAGGCGGCGAACCGCGGGGTGATTCACAAGAACAAGGCGAACCGGATCAAGGCGCGTGCGGCGAAGGCTGTGGCGGCGATCGCCTGAGTTTCGGGTTAAGATTTCAAGGAAACCGGCTGCTGTCTGCGGATGGCGGCCGGTTTTCGTGTGTCTGGGGCGCGGAGTGGCCATGTTGGGGAGGCGGGCTGGGGTTGTGGGGCGGTGAAGGCGTGACAAAGGCGTGGGTTGGCGACCGTCTGGATGGGAGCCAATTATGAAATCCGTGCTGCGTTTTGTTTTTCTTGCTGGGGTCTGGAGTGCTGTGGGGTGGGTGCGTGGGGAGGTGGTGGTGGAATCGCCGAGGGATTATGCGGTGGTGCAGCGGGACGGGAGCGGGTTTGGGACGGTGGAGTTGAGAGGTCGGGTGTCGGGGCCGGAGGCTGTGGAGGCGAGATTTTTCCGGGAGGGAGAGAGTGAGCCGGTGGTGGAGAGTCGGGTGGTACCGGAGGCGGATGGGTTTGCGGCTGCGGTGCGGGTGCCTGCTGGTGGGTGGTACCGGTTGGAGGTGACGGCGAAGGATGGAGCGCGGGTGGAGGTGGCGCATGTGGGGGTGGGTGAGGTGTTTGTGGTGGCTGGGCAGTCGAATTCTGCGAATCACGGGGAGGAGCGGCAGCGGAGTGAGAGTGGGAGGGTGGCGTCGTGTGATGAGGGCGGGCGGTGGCGGGTGGCGGACGATCCGCAGCCTGGGGCGAGTGGTGGGGGCGGGAGTTTTCTGCCGGGTTTTGGGGATGCGATGGTGCGGCGGTTTGGGGTGCCGGTGGGTTTGGTGGCGTGCGGGATTGGGGCGACGAGTGTGCGGGAATGGCTGCCGGAGGGGGACGTGTTTCCGAATCCGCCGACGATTGAGGGACGGGTGAGGAAGCGTGAGGATGGGCAATGGGAGAGCAAGGGCGAGGCGTTCCGGAGTTTCACGGGTCGGGTGAAGGTGTTAGGGTTGCGGGGATGCCGGGCGGTTTTGTGGCATCAGGGGGAGAGCGATGCGAATCAGGCGGATGCGAGCCGGACCCTGCCGGGGGAATTGTATCGGGCGATGATGGGGCGGTTGATTGGGGAGACGCGGCGTGAGGTTGGGTGGGACGTGCCGTGGTTTGTGGCGCAGGTGAGTTATCATGTGCCGGGGGACGAGGCGTCGGAGGACATTCGGGCGGCGCAGGCGGCGTTGTGGCGGGACGGGTTGGCCTTGGAGGGACCGGACAGTGATGCACTCAAAGGGTTGATGCGGGACAGCGGCGGGAAGGGCGTGCATTTCAGCGGGCCTGGGTTGCGGGAGCATGCGGCGCGATGGGTGGAGAAGGTGGGGGTTTGGCTGGAGCGGGAGTTGGAGGTGATGCCGGGCGGTTTGGTGCTGGATCTTGATGCGCGGCGCGGGGTGACGGTGGTGGATGGGGGGCGGGTGGTGAAGTGGCGGAATCAGGTGGCGGGGAGTGCGGGGCAGGATTTTGTTATGCGGGATGAGGGGCGAAGTGAGGCGGGGAGCGGGCGGCCGACTTTGATGAAGGATGAGATGGGGCGAGCGATTCTGGATTTCCGTCAGCAGGAACTGGTGTGCATGGACGAGGATGCGTTTGATGGGTTGGTGCGCGGGAGTGGGTGCACGTGGGTGGCGTTGCTGCGGGTGCATGAGCAGCGGGAGGGGTTGAAGGATGTGAATTCGTTTTTCGGGAACCTGCGGAATGAGGGGATGTATGAGGGTGTGTGGGGATGTTTTGACGATGACAACACCGTGTGGTGGGGGCCGCGGAACGGACTGAGTTTCGGGCGATTTGACGGGAACAATCCGAAGATTGCGGGGCCGAAGCTGGAGGTGGGTAAGTATCATGTGGTGGCGGGGCGGTTAGGGTCGGGGACGGGAATGGTGAGGGCGGAGTTGTTTGTGGATGGCGGGAAGGCGGTGGCTGGGGTGGAATTGCCGGTGAATGCGGCGGCGAATCCGTCGCGGATGGCGATCGGGCAGGAGCGGGATGCGGTGCAGCATCCTGGGCATGAGTCGTTTGACGGGCAGATTGGGAGGTTTCTGATTTTCGGGCGGCCGCTGGGTGATGCGGAGCTGCAGGGGGTGATGGAGGGATTGATGAAGGCAGTGAAGCCGGTGGTGAAGGAGCGGAAGATCCTGTTTCTGGGGAACAGTATTACGCTGCACGGGCCTGCGCCGGAGATTGGGTGGGAGGCGAATCGGGGGATGGCGGCGAGCGCTGATGAGAAGGATTATGTGCATCAGGTGACGGCGGCGTTGGCGGCGGAGAGCGGGCGGGTGCCGGAGGTTAGGGTGAGGAATATTGCGGATTTCGAGCGTGGGTATGAGACGTGGGATGCGGCGGCGGTGCTGCGGGAGGAATTGGCGTTCGGGGCGGACACGGTGGTGGTGGCGATCGGGGAGAATGCGGGGGCGCTGGACAGTGCGGAGAAGGTGGCGGCGTTTGAGAGGGCGTGCGGGGGACTGCTGCGGGTGGCGGGGCGTGAGGGCGGGGCGCGGGTGGTGGTGCGGAGTTGTTTCTGGCCGGATGAGGCGAAGGATGGGGCGATGCGGCGGGCGGCGGAGATGGCGGGGGCGGAGTTTCTGGATATTTCTGCGTTAGGGCGGGATCCGGCGAATGCGGCGGGATCGGAGCGGGAGATCAAGCATGCGGGGGTGGCGGGGCATCCGGGGGATCGCGGGATGCGGGCGATTGCGGAGGCGATTCTTGGGGTGCTGCGGGGCGGGAGGGCGAAGTGAGGAGGAACGCTGACAAATTTATGAAAAGACAAATGAGTTCATGGAAGCTGAGCGGGGTGATGCTGGTGGTGATGATTGGTTCGTTAGGAGCTGCGCCGAAGGAGTCGGTGGACCTGACGAAGACGCGGGAGGTGGATCGGGAGCTGACGTACAATCTTGGAGCGACGGGGTTGCGCGGGTGGATTGAGACGCGGCCGGAGACGTATCTGGACAGCCTGCAGGGGAGGACGACGGCGCGGAGCCGGCAGATTCTGGTGACGCACGTGGGGAAGGGGACGCCGGCGGAGGGCGTGCTGCGGGTGGACGATGTGATTCTGGGGACGGGCGGGAAGCGGTTTGAGGATGATGCGCGGAAGAGTTTTGCGCGGGCGATTCAGGCGGCGGAGGCTGGTGAGGGAGGCGGGGCGATGAAGCTGACGGTGTTTCGTGAGGGAAAAGAGGAAGCGTTGGAGATCCGGTTGCCGGTGCTGGGGGCGTATGGTGAGGGAGCGCCGTGGGGATGTGAGAAGTCGCGCCGGGTTTTCGAGGCAGCGTGTGCGGCGTTAGAAAAAGAACCGCTGGATGAGGGTTGGACTGGGGCGGTGAACGGGCTGGCGCTGCTGGCGACGGGGAAGGCGGAGTATCTGCCGCGGGTCAAGGAATTGGCGCGGAAGCTGGCACCTGCGGATCTGGATTTGAGCGGGAAGACGGCGGGGGACACGTGGGGGTTAGGGTATCGGACCCTGTTTTTGTGTGAGTATCTGCTGGTGACGGGGGATGAGGCGGTGCGGCACGGGATGCGGGAGTGCGCGTTGAGTATGGCGCGGGGGCAGGGGATGTACGGGACCTTCGGGCATGGGTTTGCGGCGCTGACGCCGGATGGGAAGCTGCATGGGTCGGTGCCGCCATACGGGCCGGTGAACATGGCTGGGTTGCCGGCGAATCTGGCGATTCTGCTGGCGAAGAAGTGTGGGGTGAAGGATCCGGAGATTGAGGCGGCGGTGGGACGGGCGTCCGGGTTTTTCGGGTATTTCACGGATAAGGGGGCGATTCCGTACGGGGAGCACGAGCCGTGGCCCTATCATGAGAACAACGGGAAGAATTCGATCACGGCGGTGTTCTTCGGGTTGCAGAGCGGGCGCGAGCGGGACGCGAAGTTTTTTGCGCAGATGGCGACGGCTGGGTATGCGAGCCGGGAGTGCGGGCATACTGGTCAGGGATTCAGTTATCTGTGGGGTGCGCTGGGGGCGAATGCGGGTGGAGCTGGGGCGGCGGCGGCATTTTTCCGGGAAGCGTCGTGGCATCTGGATCTGGTGCGGCGTGCGGACGGGTCGTTCACGTATGACGGGGGCGAGCAGTACGGGCCGGGGAAGACCGAGGACGGGACGTACTGGGGGAAGAGCAGTTATTACGGATTGAGTCCTAACGCGACCTATGTGCTGACGTATGCGCTGCCGTTGCGGAAGCTGCTGATTACGGGGCGGGAGAGCGGCGAGAAGGGGAAGCTGGGGAAGGCGGAAGTGGCGGCGGCGGTGGCGTCGGGTCGGTTTGATGTGGAGCGGAAACGGAAAAGTGCGGCGGAGCTGGTGGCGGCGTTCGGGGATTGGTCGCCGGTGGTGCGGCACTGGGCGGCGGAGGAACTGGCGGGTCGGCCGGAAGGTCGGGCGATGGTTGGGGAGTTAGTGCGGCTGGCGGGCGGTGAGGATGTGCATGTGGTGCAGGGGGCGTGCGAGGCGCTAGGGTTGCTGGGGGCGGAAGAGGGGCTTAAGGTACTGGTGAAGCGGTTGGGGCATGAGAACCGGTGGGTGCGTTACAAGGCGGCGGAGGCGGTACGGAAGATGGGGGATCGGGCGAAGCCGGTGCTGGGGGATCTGCTGAAGGCACTGGTGGCGACGGCGGAGCCGATGCGTCCGATCAATTGGGCTGATCCTGTGCAGATCGCGCAGGGGCAGCTGGCGGCGGCGGTGTTTTCGGGGCCGTTGAAGGAAGGGTTGAAGGATGCGGATCCGGTGCTGCTGATTCCTGCGGTGAGGGCGGTGTCGCGGCAGCCTGACGGGATGGCGCGGGCGACCTTGCGGGAGTTTTTCGATCACCGGATTACGATGGAGGAAGTGGTGAAGCTGGCTCCTGACATTCTGGCGGCGGTGAAGACCCCATGTCCTGCGGACACGATGTTCAGCAATGAGATTCGGATGGGCGGGTTCAAGGCGCTGGTGCGTTATCGATTCAAGGAAGGGATTGAGGCGGGGATTGATCTGGCGATGACGCAGGGTGGGCATGGGAGTGAGAGCCGGACTGGGGAGATCATGAAGGAGATTGCGGGGTATGGCGGGGCGGCGCGCGGGGCGGTGCCGAAGTTGAAGGCGCTGATGGACATGCTGAATCAGGAGGTGAAGGACGGGCAGTTTCCGGGAGGGGAATTGAATGAGCGGCGGGTTGGTGCGGTGGCGGCGGCGATTCGGGAGATTGAGGCGGCGAAGGACGTGCCGGAGTTGCGGAGCATTGACGGGGGTGGGGCGTCGGGGTTGTGAAGTTGGCGAAACCTGGGGGATTGGGGCGCGTATGAGGTGGGATGATGAAGGCACCTGAATTTTCGCTCGCGGGCCGGACGGCGCTGGTGACTGGCAGCACGGCCGGGCTGGGGAAGGCCATGGCGTTTGCGCTGGGCGGTGCGGGGGCGCGGGTGGCGTTCAATTACCACCGGAACGAGGCGCGGGCGGCGGAGGTGATGAAGGAGTATGCGGCGACGGGTGGGATTGGCGGGATGTTTCGGGGGGATGTGTCGAGCGAGGACGATGTGCCGCGGTTGGTTAGGGAAGTGGAGGCGGCGCTGGGGGAGGTGGACATTCTGGTGATCAATGCGACGCCGGATCAGCCGCATCGTGCGGTGGAGGAGTATGAGTGGGCGTTTTATCAGGAGATGCTGGATTTCTTTGTGAAGAGCCCGGTGCTGCTGACGAAGGCGGTGCTACCGGGGATGAAGCGGCGCGGGCACGGGAGGATTATCAGTATCGGGTCGGAGGTGGTGGCGCGGGGCGTGCCTGATTTTACGGCGTATGTGGCGGCGAAGGGAGGGCAGAACGGGTTTCACCGGAGTCTGGCGACGGAAGTGGCGAGATGGGGTGTGACGGTGAATATGATATCGCCCGGGTGGATTCCGGTGGAGCGGCATGCCGGTGATCCGCAGGAGGAGAAGGACCGGTATCTGGCGGGGATACCTGCGGGGCGGTGGGGCGTTCCGGAGGATCTGGCGGGGGCGGTGGTGTTTCTGGCGAGTGAGAGTGCGTCGTTTGTGACGGGGCAGAACCTGCACATCAACGGCGGGATGACGGTGCATTGAGAGAAAGATAACTGAGAACATGATATGAAACGCGCGGCATTTATACAGACGTTAGGATTGATGGTGGCGGCGGCGGCGGGAGGGGAGGAGGGGAAAGGGAAGAAGCTGCCGGTGGCTGGGGAGAGTTTTGAGTTAGGCGGGCGCGAGGCGTTTCTGATCCGGCCGAAGGAGGAGGGATCGAAGGGGGAGAAAGCGGATAAGGACGGGATGCCGTGGGTGTGGTATGCGCCGACCTTGCCGGGATTGCCGGGGGTGGAGGAACGGTGGTTGTTCGAGCAGTTTCTGGCGAGCGGGATTGGGATAGCGGGGATTGATGCTGGGGAGAGTTATGGGAGTCCGGATGGGAGGAAAGTGTATGATCTGCTGTATGCGGAGCTGACTGAACGGCGAGGGATGGGGAAGCGGCCGGTGATGCTGGGGCGGAGTCGGGGTGGATTGATGACCTTGAGCTGGGCGGCGGAGCACCCGGAGCGGTGTGGAGGGTTTGCGGGGATTTATCCGGTGTGTGATCTGACGAGTTATCCGACGGTGGAGAAGGCGTGCGGGGCCTATCATCTGACGGCGGACGGGTTGCGGGCGGTGCTGAAGGAGCACAATCCGGTGGATCGGCTAGCGGGGCTTGCGAAGGCGAAGGTGCCGTTTTTTGCGATTCACGGGGATGTGGACACGGTGGTGCCGCTGGAGCGGAATTCGGGGTTGGTGGCGGAGCGGTATCGGGCGCTTGGGGGGGAGATGGAGCTGGTGGTGCCGAAGGGGCAGGGGCACAACATGTGGGAGGGATTTTTCCGGAGTGCGGAGCTGGTGGCGTTTGTGAAGCGAGCGGTGTGGCGGTGAAGGAGAGTGGCTTGGGAGCTTGCGCGGGCGGGAGGAGTGGAGGAGTTGGGGGGTATGACGTCAGCAGCCACCTTTTTAGATTTTCTAGCGCAGAGCCTTGGGGACCGGACCTTTGTGCGGGCGACCTTGTCGAAGCCGGGAAGGGCTGCGCCGGCGGATTTGCGGTCGGTTTATCTGCGGCCGGTGGTGATTCGAGGGGAATCGCTGGTGGCGTGGACGCGGCGGATGAGCACGCGGGATGAGGTGAAGAATCTGACGGCGGCGCAGACGATGCGGGAGGTGGCGGATCTGGCGGGGGCGACGTTTCTGCATCTGGATGCGGAGAGTGCGGGGCGGGCGGCGACCTTGCGGTTCAACAAGCGAGGGGAGCCGGCGGTGCATTTCCGGCAGACTGGGTCGGCGGTGCTGACGGCGGATGAGTTGCGGCATGACCGGGTGAAGCACACGACGGTGGATGCGGCGGCGGCGTGCTGGCGGGAGTTGGGGATTACGGGGCTGGCGGGGAGCATTCTGCCGTCGGCGCAGGACAAGTGGCGGCAGATCAACAAGTTCACGGAGATTGTGGATGGCTTGCTGAAGAAGACGGAGTTGCCGGAGACGGTGCGGGCGGCGGACATGGGGAGCGGGAAAGGGTATCTGACGTTTGCGCTGCATGCGCTGCTGGTGGCTCGAGGGGTGAAGGCGGTGGTGACGGGGATTGAGCGGCGGGGGGAATTGGTGGGATTGTGCGAGCGGACGGCGCGGCGCTGTGGTTGCGAGGGACTGGAGTTTCGTGAGGGAGGGATCAGCGACTGGGGTGGGGCGCCGCTGGAGCTGCTGATTGCGCTGCATGCGTGCGACACGGCGACGGACGATGCGATTGCGGCGGGGGTGAAGGGCGGGGCGCGGCTGATGGTGCTGGCGCCGTGCTGTCATCAGCAGGTGAGGCAGAGTATGGAGGTTAGGGCGGCGCATCCGGCGATGGGGTCGCTGCTGCGGCACGGGATTCTGCGGGAGCGTTACGCGGAGATGGTGACGGATGCGTTGCGGGCGCTGTATCTGGAGCGTGAGGGATACAGGACGCAGGTGTTCGAGTTCATCAGTGCGGAGCACACGGCGAAGAACGTGATGATCACGGCGGTGAAGGAGGACGAGCCGGTGCGGCCCGTGGGTGTGATCGACGAGGAGATTGCGCAGTTGAAGGCGCATGCGGGATTGGCCCGGCATGCGCTGGAGGAGCGGCTGGGGTGTTAGTGCAGCGTCAGGCGCGGGAGGGTCAGGCGCGGACGACCTCGACCGTGCAGTGGGCGCGGGTCGGGATGGCTGCGGCGACGGTGCCGAGGTGGCGGCGTTCGGCGTGATGGCGGCCGCGAGCGGCGATCATGAGGCAGGAGACCCCGAGGTCTTCGGCGTGCTGGGGGATGATTTCGCGCGGGTCGCCGTGGGCGATGATGGTGGCGGCGGAGAAGCCGCGTGCGGCGAGGATGGCGGTGGCGTCATCGAGGACGGCGCGTGCGGCTTCGGATTCGTGGCGGACGGATTCGGCTAGGATGGGGGTGCCGGTGAGGGATTGCCAGAGCGAGGCGGAGATGAACTGGGAGTCGATGACGGTGATGCAGGAGAATTCGGTGCCAGCGGGCCATGGGCGAGCGGCGATGGCCTTGATGGCGGCGGTGCAGGCGGCGGAGCCGTCGACGCCGATGAGGATGCGGTGGGAGGCTGGGGAAGGGAGAGGGCGGACGATGCGGACCGAGCAGGGGGCTTCCTGGATGGCCTTCTGGGCGACGCTGCCGAGGAAGAAGCGGGCGACGCCGGAGCGGTTGTGGGAGCCGGTGATGATGAGGTCGGCTTTTTCGTCTTCGGCGAGCTGGACGAGGCCCCATGAAGGCGTGTCGGAGATGCTGCGAGAGGAGACGGCCCATGGCTTGCCGAGGGAGCGGACGATGGCGGCTCCTGCTTCGGCGCGTTCTGTGGCGATGTCTGCGAGGGCCTTGGCGGCGCGGTGCATGTCGATGACAGGTTCCGGGAGCCCGATGCCGAGGGCCATGTCGCCGATGGCGGAGCCTGGAGGGAGGAGGAGGTCGGCGAAGCTGACGACGATGATTTCGGCGTGATCGGGGAGGGCGGCGTCGGCGAGTTGTTCGAGGGCGAGACGCGAGCAGGGTTCTGCGTCGTAGGCGGCGATGACTTTCATATTTTCGGGAATCGTTAGAGCTGGGGGGATGGGACAGCTTACTGCGGATTCTCGAGACAATAAAGGTGAGTCTTGGTGCGGATGAAGAGCGAGCGGCCGACGGCGACGGGGGAGGCCATGATGCCGGAGTCGAGCTGATTGACGGCGGCTTTCTGGAAAGAGCGGCCGGGGATGACGACGGTGGTGTCGCCGCGTTCCGAGCAGAAGTAGAGTTTGCCGTCGGCGGCGAGGGGAGAGGCGCTGGTGTTGCCGCTGGTGCGTTCGCTGAAGAGGAGGGTGCCGTCTTTGGGGTCGACGGCGGAGATGAGGCCTGGGTCGGAGACGAGGAAGATGAGGTCGGCGGCGACGACTGGGGAGGAGCGGGTGGGGATGTTTTTGGTTTGTTCCCAGAGGAGCTTGCCGGTGAGGTCGCCGGAGGTGGTGCCAGTGATGGAGAAGGCCTGGAGATTGGCTTTGCCGTGGCCGGTGTTGATGGCTAGGGTGCCGTTGACCCATGCGGGGAGGGAGGCGTTGGAGAAGCCCTTGTAGGTGGTGCGCCAGAGTTCGCGGCCGGA
Organism: Verrucomicrobiaceae bacterium; assembly: GCA_027483175.1. Classification (GTDB taxonomy): domain Bacteria; phylum Verrucomicrobiota; class Verrucomicrobiia; order Verrucomicrobiales; family V1-33; genus V1-33. Next base: position 34,136 of record JAIXVE010000022.1, read on the forward strand.
GTCCGGGTCGTAGGCGACGGTGGCCTTGCTGCTGGAGCTGACGATCTGGGGTTTGCCGTCGGGCTGGATGAGGAGCGGGGTGGTGTAGGATTTGCGGTAGTCGCCGTTGTCGACGGGTTTGCCGTCGGCTCCGAGGTCGCCGAATTCGGTATTGCGGTCGGTGCGCCAGAGGGTGGCTCCGGTTTTCTTGTCGAGGGCGCAGAGGTACTGGACGTCGACCCCGTCCATGGTTAGGATGATGGAGTCCTTCCAGTTGAAGAGAGAGGAGCCGGGGCCGCGGTAGTGGCGGCAGGGGAGGTCGGTGCGGCGCCAGATTTCCTTGAAGGAGACGGTGTCGAGGCAGGCGGTGCCGTAGGATCCGAAGTGGAGGAACACGCGGCCTTCATCGAGCCAGCCGGTGGGTGAGGCGTAGCAGTTGAGGTCGTTGGCGAGTGGTTCCGGTTTGTCGGCGTGGAAGAGCTTTGATTCGTGGATGATGGCACCGGTGGAGCGGTCGAGGCAGAGGGCGAAGAAGTCGTGCCCGTCTTCGGTGGCGGTGGTGAGCCAGATCTGGTTGCCGAGGATGAGGGGTGTGGACCAGCCGCGGTGGGGGATGGGGGTTTTCCACTTCACGTTCTGGGATTCGCTCCATGTGACGGGGAGGTTGGAGGCGTCGGCGTGGCCGGTGCCGTGGGTGCCGCGGAAGCCCTGCCATGA
>JAIXVE010000318.1 GCA_027483175.1 Verrucomicrobiaceae bacterium
AGTGCGGAGCCTCGCGATCCCGGGCTTGGTCGGAGGCTGGTTGGGAGGGGGGGGTCGGAGGGCTTGTTGGGAGGCGCGAGTGCGGAGCCTCGCGATCCCGGGCTTGGTCGGAGGCTGGTTGGGAGGCTTGTTGGGTGGGGGGGATTGCTTGTTGGGTGGGCGCGAGTACGGAGCCTCGCGATCCCGGGCTTGGACGGAGGGGCTGGTTGGGTAGGGGTGAATGTGTGTTGCTGGAGCGAAAATGTCGTTTGCCCGGATTGCGGTGACTTGGGTAGAAGTGAGCAGTTGGCCGCGTTGCCGGCCCTGACTTGATGAACAATAATCCCGCCTTTGAACCCGGGCCTCGCGGATGGCATTCGCGCGGTTATCTGCCGCATTTTGATTCGCCGGAGCTGATCCAGCACGTGACGTTTCGGCTAGCGGACAGCTTGCCGGGCGCGGTGGTCGGGCGGTTGCTGGCGGAGATTGATGGGCTTGATCCGGAGTTGAGGGACGTGGAAACGTTTCGCCGCCTCGAGGGCTTGGCTGATGCGGGCCATGGGGCGTGCTGGTTGCGGCGGGAGGAATGTGCGCGGATCGTGCAGGATGCGCTGCTGCACTTCGACGGTGAGCGTTATCACCTGATGGCATGGGTGGTGATGCCGAATCACGTGCATGCCTTGTTTCAGACCCTGCCGGGTTGGGCGACGGGGACGGTGGTGGGTTCGTGGAAGACATTTACGAGCAACGCGATTGGGCGGCTCGTGGGGCAGGCGGGTGAATCGCTGCCGCAGGTATGGTGTCCGGACTATTGGGACCGCTACATTCGGAACGATGGTCACTTTGTGCAGGCGCTGGATTACATTCATAACAACCCGGTGAAGGCGGGTCTGGTGCGGCGACCTGAGGATTGGCGGTGGAGCAGTGCGGCGCGTTCTCTGGGGCTGTGAGGCTGGTTGGGAGGGATTGGTCGGAGGCGCTTGTGGGGTGGCGCGAGTACAGAGCCTCGCGATCCCGGGGCTGGTTCGGAGGCTGGTTGGGAGGGCTTGGTCGGAGGGGGCGATGCTTGTTGGGAGGCGCGAGTACAGAGCCTCGCGATCCCGGGCTCGGTCGGAGGCTGGTTGGGACGGCTTGGTCGGAGGGGCTTGTTGGGAGGCGCGAGTACAGAGCCTCGCGATCCCGGGGCTGGTTCGGAGGCGGGTTGGGAGGGCTTGGTCGGAGGCGCTTGTGGGGTGGCGCGAGTACAGAGCCTCGCGATCCCGGGCTTGGTCGGCGGTTAGGAGAGGGCGAGGGAGCGGGCGGTGTGGGCTGGGTTGGAGCGGGCGGAGGAGTCGAGGATGATGACGGGGAGGGAGGGGGGGAGGATTTTGCGCCATGCGGCGAGGCGGGAGCGGAGGCGGTCCTGGTATTCGGGGAGGGCGGCGTAGCGGGATTCGAAGGCGGCGGCGTCGAGGAGGGCGATGGCGCGGCCTGTTGAGGAGAGGGAAGTTAGGGCGGTGGCGGCGAGGGTGCCGTGGAGGTCCTGTTCGGGGGTGGCGGCGAGGGAGAAGACGAGGGCGAGGAGGGAGGGCGGATCGGTGAGGGAGGAGAAGGCGTCGTCTTCCGAGCCGTAGGCGACTGGCGGGTGGAAGTGGGCGAGGGTGGCTGGGCCCCAGAGGTGTTGGGCGATGACGCGGAGGGCGTCGCGGGAAGGGGAGTCGGGCTCGGCGTGGATGGGGAAGACGTGGAGGACGGCGGCGCGTGAGCCGCTGGAGTCGCGGCAGCGTTCGGCGATGCGGTGCCAGTGGTTGTCGAGGGAATTGGTGGCGGCGCGTTGTTCGAGTCGCGCCATGTTCCAGAGGAGGATGCGGGGGACGAGGATGAAGAGTGCGGCGGTGGCGGCCCAGAGGTGGATCCATGGGGCGGCGGAGCCGCGTGCGGGGTCGGGGACGGGGATGTTGGTGACGATGGAGGCTGGGCCGAGGGAGATGCGGGTGAGGGCGCGGACCTGGGGTTCCTTGAGGAACGTGCTTTCCCATGTGACGGTGTAGGCGCGGGCGAGGCCGCGGGCGTACATGCCGGTGATGATTCCGAGCGTCAGGGCGATGGCGGCGAGGTGGAAGGCTCGCCTGAGTTTGGCTCTACGGATGGGAGCGGTGGTGGTGACGGTGGCGGACTGGTAGAGCGCGGTGGTTTGGGCGAGGAGGTCCGGGGATTGCGGTTGGGGAGCGGCGGGAGTGGTGGGGGCGGCGGGTTTTTTCCAGTGGGACCAGATGCTCCATGCGGCGACGGCGGCATTCCATACGATGAGGCCGAGGATGGGGAAGGAGAGGACGTTGATCTGGCGGGCGGGGCCGAGTTCGTTGGTGAACCAGCCGAGGAGGAAGGCGGCGGCGACGGTGGCTGGGAGGGCCCAGCGTTGGTATGGGGGAGCCGGGGTGGAGAGGGCGGCGGATTTTTCCTGCCAGAGGGAGGGGAGGGCGGCGAGGAGGCGGCGGGAGCGATCGCGGAGGAAGGCGCCGTCGGACGGGTGCGCGGCGGCGGATTGGCTGGCGGCGGCGCGGATGTCGAGCGGGAGGAGCTGGGCGGCACCGTCGGCGGCTTCGAGACAATGCACGAAGGAGACGGAGGCCTTGTCCTCGGGGGAGAGGGAGGAGAAGCGGGCGTCGGCCATTGGGGCGATGGCGGAGAGCGGTCGGGACTGGCCCGCGGAGTCCCGGGACGGGATCAGTTCCGGCCCTTGAGGAGGTAGCCGAAGGCGATGGCACCGAGGCCGAGCAGGACGATGGTGAAGACGATGCCGAGGGAGATATCAGGGATCATGGTATGGGGACCATAAGGCGCAGGGAACGGGCGACGCCAGGGGATTTTTCCGCCTTAGGGATTTGAGATTTGAGATTTGAAATTTGAGATTGGGGAACGGAGATCGGGGAAGTGGGAGGTGAGATTTCGGTGGCGGTGGAGGGGGAGATGGGGGATGGCGGCGGGATGAAAGAAGCGAATGAATTGAAGGCGAGGGTGTGGGGTGTGGTGGCGATGGTGTTGGTGGCGGGAGGGTTGGCCGGGTGTTCCGGGGTTGGAGGGACGCCGATGGGGGCGGTGGTGCCGTCGATTTATTCGAGGATGCGGCCGCAGCAGTACACGTGGCATCCGGAGCGAGCGACGGCTGGGCCGGTGCTGGTGTTTGTGAGCATTCCGCGGCAGGAGGCGGTGGTGTACCGGAACGGGGTGAGGATCGGGCGGGCGGCGGTGAGTACTGGGAAGGACGGGCATGCGACGCCGACGGGGGTGTTTCAGATTCTGGAGAAGGATGTGGATCATCATTCGAAGACTTATGGCAACGCGCCGATGCCTTATATGGAGCGGCTGACGTGGGATGGGGTGGCGCTGCATGCGGGGTTCAATCCGGGGCATCCGGCGTCGCACGGGTGTGTGCGGATGCCTGAGCCGTTTGCGCGGGAGTTGTATGGGGTGACGAAGAAGGGTGGGACGGTGATTATTTCGAAGAGTGCGAAGCTGCCGACGATGACGGTGGGAGCGGCGGGGGGCGGTGGGAGTGGGGGATCGCCTGGGGCGATTGTGATGAGCACGACGACGCGGAATGTGGTGGTGTATCAGAATGGGAAGGAGACGGGGAGGGCACCGCTGACGGTGAGTGGCGGGATGGAGCGGTTCCGCGGGGAGAGTGTGTTTCTGTATGGGAGTGATGGCGTGTGGCACCGAGTGGAGGGCGGAGGTCGAGTGGAGGACATGCGGACGATGATGGTGCCGCCGGCGGCGTTTGCGGGGAAGATGCGTGCGGTGATTCGTCCGGGGACGACGATGGTGGTGACGAGCGAGCCGCTGGTGACGGGCGGAGGAGGGACGAGCCGGGAGTTGCTAGGGAGCCGGTAGGGAAGTTGGAAGTGAGAAGTGAGAAGTGAGAAAGCGGAAATCAGAAACAAGAAGAGGGGGTAGAAGTTAGAAGTTAGAAGTAGGAGTTAGTCGATGGGGCGGACGAGGTCGGCGGAGGAGAAGGCGGTGGTGGAGCCGTCGGGGAGTTGGAGGAGGAGTTCGCCGTTGGGGCCGAGGCCGGCCCATGAGCCTGTGAATTCGGCGCCGTGGGAGGTGAGGCGGATGGATTTGCCGTTGAGGGAGCTGCGGAGGGAGCAGTCGGCGAGGAGGGAGGGGAAGTTGGAGGTGGCGGTGTGGATGGTTTGGGCGAAGGCTTCGAGGAAGGCGATGGTGAAGGCGGTGCGGTCTGTGAGGATGCCGCCGTTTTCGGAGAAGACGGAAGTGGCGGTGGTGCGGATGTCAGGTGGAAAGTCGTCCGGGGTGGCATTGAGATTGATGCCGAGGCCGACGACGACGAAGCCAGAGGAAGGGTGGAGGACGGATTCGAGGAGGATGCCGCAGACCTTGCGGGAGGCGAGGAAGACATCGTTAGGCCACTTGATGGTGGCTGCGGGGAGGGCTGGGGAGAGATCGAGCGTGTGGGTGACAGCGAGGGCGGCGGCGTGGGTGAGGCGTGGCCATTGATCCGGGGGAAGGGAAGGGCGGAGGAGGATGGAGAGGATGAGATTGCGGCCGGGAGGGGAGATCCATGACGAGCCGCGGCGGCCGCGGCCTGAGGATTGGGAATCGGCGGTGATGAGGGAGCCGTGGGGCGCTCCGGAGAGACCGAGGGTGCGGGCGTCGTCGTTGGTGGAGGAGGTGGCGTTGAGACAGCGAGCGGAAGCGCCTGGCCAGAGACGGTGGCAGGCGGCGGAGAGGGCGGCTTCGTCGAGCGGGGAGACGAGCGTCATGCGTTGGGGGCGAAGTCGAGGCCGAGGTCGAGGGCTTTGACGGAGTGGGTGAGGGCGCCGCTGCTGATGAAGTCGACGCCGGTGGCGGCGAGGGAGGGGAGACGTTCGAGCGTAATGCCGCCGGAGGCTTCGAGTTGGATGCCTGAGCCTTTGGCCATGGAGACGCAGCGGGCGACGGTGTCGTTGTCCATGTTGTCGAGGAGGATGATGTCGACGCCTTCGAGTTGGAGGAACTGGGCGACTTGATCCGGGGTATCGGCTTCGATTTCGATGCGGATGGAGGGGTGGAGGGATTTGGCGCGGGCGATGCCTGCTTTGAGTTCGGCGGGGTTGCCTGCGGACATGAGGTGATTGTCTTTGACCATGACCATGTCGTAGAGGCCGGTGCGGTGGTTGGTGCCGCCACCGGCGCGGACGGCGGCTTTTTCGAGCCAGCGCCAGCCGGGGGTGGTTTTGCGGGTATCGAGGATGCGGGTGGGGGTGTGGGCGATAGCGTCGACGGCGCGGCGGGTTTGGGTGGCGATGCCGCTGAGGCGCTGGAGGAAGTTGAGGGCGGTGCGTTCTGCGGAGAGGATGCTGCGGGCGGGGCCGGAGAGGGAGATGACGTTGGTGCCTGGGGAGAGTGGTGCGCCGTCGGTGAGGTGGGATGTGACGGAGATGAGAGGGTCGAGTTCGCGGAAGACGGCGGCGGCGGTTTCGGAGCCGGCGAGGATGCCCGGTTCGCGGGCGACGATGTCGGCTGAGGCGGAGCGGTTTTCGGGGACGAAGCAGGAAGCGGTGACGTCGCCTGGGCCGAGGTCTTCGGAGAGGGCCATGCGGATGAGATGGAGGACGGCGTCTGGGAGCATGGGGGGGAGATTCTGCTGGTGGGGGGAAAAGTAAAGCCGTGGAGGAGGATTGGGGGAGAGAAAGCTGGTGCAGGGGGCGGGGGAAGTGGCAGGATGGGGCTTCATGAAGCGATCACTTTTGATAATCGGGATGCTGCTGGGAGCGGGCTGGCTGCGGGCGGGCGACGTGAATGTGGCGGCGGGTCGTCCGGTGGTGGCGAGCGGGCCGACGACTGGCGTGCCGGGGTTGGTGACGGACGGGGATGCGACGACGGTGACGGCTCCGGTGACGGCCGGGGTGAATGGATTTTTCTATCAGATTGATCTGGGGCGTGAAGTGCCGCTGGAGCAGATTCAGCTGTACAGTCAGATCAATGGGAATGCGAACCGGCTGTCGAGGGTGAGGATGAGTGTGTTCAGTGACAATGGGGGAGTGGCTGGGGTGGAACGGTGGAAGTACACGATCCGGCCGGGGGGTGAGAACAATCCGCAGGGTGGGGTGGACGTGCTGACGGCGAATCTGGATCCGGCGGGGACGTTCCGCGGGAGATTTGTGAGGATCACGAATGACGGACTGACGACGAATTGTCCGAATGTGGCGGAGATTGAGGTGTATGAGGCTCCGACGCCGACGGTGACGTATTTCGGGGTGGATGCTGGGAATGTGACGGTGACGGGGCGGCCGGGATTGCCGGTGGAGGCGGTGCTGGAGTGGAAGGTGGCGGGTGCGACGACGGTGGCGATTGATCAGGGGATTGGGGTGGTTAGTGTGCCGACCGGACGGGTGACGGTGCGGCCTGATGCGAGGACGACGTACACGCTAACGGCGACGAATGGGGCTGGGGTGACGGTGCGGACGGTGACGGTGGGGGTGGATGAGACAGAGTTGCCGCCGGAGGTTTCGGAGTTTCTGGCGAGCAGTGCGGGCGGGATTGAGGACAG
>JAIXVE010000052.1 GCA_027483175.1 Verrucomicrobiaceae bacterium
GCCTGGTGCTGGGCGTGGGCTTCCTGCTGACGGTGTCGCTCGCCGCCAGTGCGGCGCTCGCGGCCTGGGGGCGGTGGTGGGCTCCGATGTTCGGAGGCGGCGACATGCTGCTGCAGATCGCCAATCATGGGTTGGGCTTCACGCTGACCGCACTGCTGTTCGCGGCCATCTACAAGTGGATGCCGAATGCCCGTATCGGCTGGCGAGACGTGGCGCTGGGCAGCGCACTGACCGCCGCACTGTTCACGCTGGGCAAGGTGCTGATCGGCCTGTACATCGGCAGCAGCGGCATCGCGGAAGGCTTCGGTGCGGCCAGCGCCGTCGTCGCGCTGCTGGTCTGGGTCTATGGATCGGCCCAGGTGTTCCTGTTCGGCGCCGAGGTGACCTGGATCTACGCGCAGCGCCACGGGTCGCGGCGCGACGGGTTGCAGCGTCCCCCGGCCCTGGCGATGGCCGCCAAGCCTGCCACCAGCATCAGCCAGGCGGCAGGTTCGGGGACGGCGGTGATGTCTCCGACAGGGCTCTCGGGGGCGTGGAGCTGGGTGACCTGAACCTGCCAGTTGTTGGTGGAGGGAGCGAAGAGCTGGAACGTCCAGAAGTCGTAGGGGTTGACTGGGTCGACGACGGTGGCGGAGTAATCGCCCCAGCGGTTGCGGCCGCTGCTGTCGAGGACCTCGTATTCAGCGGAGCCGGCTTTTGCCTGGGTGACGGTGCTGAAGGTGGTGGAGTTGCCGGAGGTTTCGCCGAAGGCGTAGTAGGAACTGGCGTAGGTGGAGGCGTCTGAGCCGCTGAAGCCGATGAGGACCTGGTCGAATTCGTTGACGGCGATGGATGGGTAGTAGAAGGCGAGGGAGGGGTCGGAGATGATGCCTGACTGGATGATGGAGTTGGTGGCTGGGTTGATGCGGAACCATTCGACGGCGGCGCGGCCGTTGCTGCTGATGCCGTGGACGGCCCAGAGGGAACCGTTAGAGATGACGGTATTGCTGGAGAAGCGGCGGTCGCCGGTGTGGAGATTGGCGGCGGTGCCTGGCTGGTCAGCGTTCTGGAGGGCGGCGCTTGAGGTGACGATGGTGGTCGGGGAGGTGAGGGTGGCTCCGGGTCCGCCTGGATTGAGGATGTCGGTGCGGATGATGTTGAAAGTGGTGCCGGAGGCGCTGAAGCCGACGAGTTCGGCTTTGTGGTCGGCGGAACCGGAGAAGTTGACGGCGGGCTGAATGGAGGAGCCGCGGTCGAGGCCAGCGAGCTGGAATTCGGATCGGTTGGTGGCGGAGGGGGTGGGGAGGAGGAGGTCGGCTTTGGGGATGGATAGGATGGTGACGTCGAGGGAACCTGTGGAGATGGGGAACATGTTGGCGGTGAGGTAGACGCCTTGTTTGTCGATGCCGAGGGTGGGTAAGTCAGCGAAGCGGGTATTGGCTGCGTCGCTGTCGATTTTGAGGGCTTTCCATGGGCCGGTGGGGTCGCTGGTGGCGGAGACGGCGAGGAGGAAGTTGTTATTGCTGCGGGGGTTGTCGACGGCGGCGGCGAACCAGCGGCCGCTGTCCTTGTCGTAGACGATGCGCGGGTCGAAGGCGAAGGAGCCTGTTGGGGTGGCACCGGCGTCGGTCCAGAACTGGTTGAGGGATTTGCCTGTGCCGATGAGAGCGCCGGTGGACTTGCTGTAGACGGAGGCGCGGCCGTTGATGAGGACCATGATGTGGTCCGGGCCGACGGCTCCCATGGTGTCGGCGGGGAAGAAGCCTGATGTGGCGCGGGTGCTGTCGGAGGCGGAGAAGTTGAGGCCGAGGGAGACGCCGGCGGCAGTGGAGGAATGGGGGAGGGCGAGGAGGGCGGCGGTGGAGAGCCAGCCGATGAGCCGGAGAGATTGCGAGGGAGTGCGTGGCGTCATGGCTGGGGATGGGGTGGTCAGTGACGCCTGCGGCGCCGTGAGATGGTTAGTAATCCCGCGGATGTGGTTAGGGTGAGGGCGGCAGCGGCGGCGGGTTCGGGGACGGCGGAGACGGGAGCGTGGAGCTGAGTGACCTGGACCTGCCAGTTGTTGGTGGAGGGGGCGAAGAGCTGGAACGTCCAGAAGTCGGAGGGGTTGACTGGGTCGACGACGGTGGCGGAGTAATCGCCCCAGCGGTTGCGGCCGATGCCGTCGAGGAACTGATATTGAGCGGAACCGGCTTTGGCCTGGGCGACCGAGCTGAAGGTGGTGGTGTTGCCGGAGGTTTCGCCGAAGACGTAGTAAGAACTGCCGAAGATGGAGGCGTCGGAGCCGCTGAAGCCGATGAGGACCTGGTCGAATTCGTTGACGGCGATGGATGGGTAGAAGAAGGCGAGGGAGGGGTCGGAGATGATGCCCGACTGGATGACTGAGTTGGTGGCTGGGTTGATGCGGAGCCATTCGACGGCGGCGCGGCCGCTGACGCTGGTGCTGTGGACGGCCCAGAGCGAGCCGTTGGAGATGACGGTATTGGCAGAGAATCGGTCGTCGCCGGTGTGGAAGTTAGCGGCGGTGCCTGGTTGATCGGCGGAAGGCGGGTTGCTGCCGGATCTGGTGATGGTGGTCGGGGAGGTGAGGGTGGCTCCGGCGCTGCCTGGGTTGAGGATGTCGGAGCGGATGAGGTTGAAGGAGGAGGCGCTGACGCCGAGGAGTTCGGATTTGTTGTCGGCGGAACCTGAGAAGTTGACGGCGGGCTGGATGGCGAAGCCGCGGGAGAGGCCGACGATCTGGAATTCTGATTTGCTGGCGACGGAGGGGGTGGAGAGGAGGAGGTCGGCTTTGGGGAGCGACATGATGGTGACGTCGATGCTGGCGTTTGAGCCGGTGACGGGGAACATGTTGGCGGTGAGGTAGACCCCTTGTTTATCGACTCCGAGGGTGGGGAAGTCGGCGAAGCGCGTGTTGGCGGTATCGCTATCGATTTTGAGGGCTTTCCATGAGCCGGAGGGATTGCTGGTGGCGGAGACGGCGAGGAGGAAGTTGTTAGCGCCTCCGGCGTTGTCTGCGGAGACGGCGAACCAGCGGCCGCTGTCTTTGTCGTAGACGACGCGTGGGTCGAAGGCGAAGGAGCCTGAGGGAGTGGCGCCGGCGTCGGTCCAGAACTGGTTGAGGGATTTGCCTGAGCCGACGAGGGTGCCGGTGGATTTGCTATAGACGGAGGCGCGGCCGTTGAGGAGGACCATGATGTGGTCCGGGCCGACGGCACCCATGGTATCCGGGGGGATGAAGCCGGCGTTGGCGAGCGTGCTGTCGGAGGCGCTGAAGTTGAGGCCGAGGGAGACCCCGGCGGCGAGGGAGGAGGCGGGGAGGGCGAGGAGGGCGAGGAGGGCGGCGGCGGGGAGAGCTGCGGGATGCATGGCGAGGGGAGTGCTAGGCGGGGGAGTGATAGGCGGGAATCAGAGGGAGATGGGGACGAGGCGATAGAAGAGCCTGCGGGAGGAAGCGGGTGCGTTCCAGAGGTAGGTGGAGGCGTCTGCGGTGAAGGAGTGGACGGTGGACCACGCGACCATGTCTGAGGAGGCGTGGATTTCGTAGCGTTGGGTTGGGAGAGTGCCGCGGAAGGAGAGTTGGGCGGAATCGCCGACGAGGTTCATGGAAGGCGAGGGGACGTGGGGGGCGGATTCCATGCGCCATGCGATGGCGTAGTCGCGGGTGGTGCCGGTGCCGCGGGAGACGCGGAGTCGGTAGTTGCCGGCGGGGAGGTTTTTTTTCCAGACGTGTTCGAGGTTGTAGATGGAGGAGATGCTTTGGTCGACGGTGACTGGGGCGGAGCCGTCGGAGGGGAGGAGATCGAGGGCGAGGTTGAAGTCGACGAGGGGGTCGGGGTTTGGGGCGAACAGGCCGCCGGAGATGACGCCGGAGACGGTGCGGTTCCAGACGAGGAAGGCGGAGAGTTCGGTGGCGATGGTGCCTGGGGGGATGGAGAGGCGGTAGTCGGCGAGGGTGCTGGCGGCGAGGGTGTGATAGTCCCATGCTTTGGCTGGGCGTGGGGTGGCCTGATTGGGGAGTTGTTCGGAGCCTGAGAGGATGGCCTCGCTGTTGAAGATTTCGAGTTCGCCGGCGCCGAAGATGGAGTCGAGGGGGACGGTGCTGGATTTGGACCAGCCTGGGAATTCTGATTTGGTGGCACCGGCGAGGAGGAAGGCTTTGATGCAGAGCCCGCGGGCGGCGTTGACGCTGGAGAGCTGGGTGGCGCGCTGGCGGAGGATGGCACCGGCGGAGCCGACGTAGGGGGTGGCCCAGCTGGTGGCTTCGAAGGGGGCGACGATTTCCGGTTTGAGGCGGCCTTGGCCGTCGACGAAGGAGGAGGTGGGGCCGGTGCTGTGATTGCCGGAGGTGAGGCCGACGGAGAGGACGTTGTAGGCGGAGGCGACGAGTTCGGGGGTGCGGTTTCCGAAGCCGTTGTTGACGCCGACGGTGCAGAGGTAGCTATCGCGGTGGATGGCGAAGTCGAGGCGTCTGACGACGTCGTTGGTGCCTGCGGCGGTGTTGGCGTCTGCGGAGCCGACCCATGAGCAGCTTTGGACGCGGCTGTTTTCGGTGAGTGGGGCGGCGTTGAGGACGGTGGGGCGGAGGAATCCGTCTTCGAGGAAGGCGTTGGCTTCGTAGCAATCGACGACGGTGATGCCTGGGGCCATGGTGGGCCAGCCGTCGGATTGGAGGGTGATGGGGCCGAAGAGGTGGTGGCCGGTGCGGTTGGCGTGGCTGCCGAGGGCGGCGGTACCGCTTTTTGCGGTGAAGGTGCGGCCGGAGAAGTTGCCTGTGCCTGCGAAGGTGCCGGAGCCGGCCTGGGGGAGGTAGGCTGGGCCGACTTCGACGAGGGAGACGGGGACGCCTGCGCCGGTGGGCATGGCTGGGCCGAGGGAGGCTTTGAGGCGGAGGAAGCCGCAATCGGATTCCGCGGCGGCGAAGAGACTGGGGGCGAGGGTGAGGAGCGTGGCCGGGAGGAGGGCGAGGCGGAGCATTGGGAATCCGGATACATGAAAATGGGGGGGGATGGAATGAAAATCGGATTGGGGAGAGTGCTTGTGCGGCGTGGTGGCGGGTGGCAGAGTGGGGGTTGAGCCATGAGTGGAATATTTGATCCTGTTTCGGCGGACAGCTATGAGGTGGTATCGCGGGCGGTTGGGCCGGTTGGGCGGTTGCCGTTGACTGAGGAGATGCTGCGGGAGCGTCCGAGCGGGGATTTGTTCGGGTGGACGCAGAATGCGGCGATGGGGTGGCGGCCTGAGGAGATGGCGCGTGCGGAGTGGCTGATATTGAGTACGCAGGGAGGGATGCGGGATGCGATGGGGCGGCCTGTGGCGCTGGGGTATCACACTGGGCATTGGGAGATTGCGTTGCAGGTGCGGGCGGCAGCGGACGAGTTGCGGCGGCTTGGGGGGATCCCGTTTGCTGGTTATGTGAGTGATCCTTGTGATGGGAGGACGCAGGGGACGACGGGGATGTTTGACAGTTTGCCGTACCGGAATGATGCGGCGGTGGTGATGAGGCGGCTGGCGAGGAGTCTGCCGGGACGGCGTGGGGTGATTGGGGTGGCGACGTGCGACAAGGGATTGCCTGCGATGATGATGGCGCTGGCGGGGATGAAGGAATTGCCGGGGGTGCTGGTGCCTGGGGGGGTGACTTTGCCGCCGGAGAATGGGGAGGATGCGGGGGCGGTGCAGACGCTGGGGGCGAGGTTTGCGCATGGATTGGTGACGCTGGAGGAGGCGGCGGAATTGGGCTGCCGGGCGTGTGCGTCGCCTGGTGGGGGGTGTCAGTTTCTGGGGACGGCGGCGACGTCGCAGGTAGTGGCGGAGGCGTTGGGGATGGCACCGGCGCACAGTGCGCTGGCACCGAGCGGGCAGCCGGTGTGGCTGGAGATTGCGGTGCGGGCGGCGCGGTTGGTGAATGCGATGGGGGCGGAGGGGATGCGGATGAGGGATGTGCTGACGGACAAGGCGGTGAGGAATGCGATGACGGTGCATGCGGCGTTCGGGGGGTCGACGAATCTGCTGCTGCATGTTCCTGCGGTGGCGCATGCGGCTGGGTTGAGGCGGCCGGTGCTGGAGGACTGGCGGGAGGTGAACCGGAGGACGCCGCGATTGGTGAGTGTGCTGCCGAATGGGCCGGTGCATCATCCGACGGTGCGGGTGTTTCTGGCTGGGGGTGTGCCGGAGGTGATGCTGCATCTGCGGCGGCTGGGACTGCTGGAGACGGATGCGCTGACGGTTTCCGGGGTGACGGTGGGGGAAGTGCTGGATGAGTGGGAGGGGAGCGAGCGTCGGCGGGTGTTTCGTGAGAAGTTGCGGGAGCTGGACGGGATTGATCCGGACGATGTGATTTTGCCACCGGAGCGGGCGCGGGCGGCGGGGTTGAAAGGGACGGCGGCGTTTCCGTCGGGGAATCTTGCGCCGGACGGGGCGGTGATTAAGAGCACGTCGATTGATCCGACGGTATTGTCGGAGGATGGGCATTACCGGCATGAGGGACCGGCGCGGGTATTTGCGAGCGAGACGGAGGCGATGCGGGCGATCAAGGAGGGGCGGATCCGGGAGGGTGATGTGATGGTGCTGGCGGGGTGCGGGCCGATGGGGACGGGGATGGAGGAGACGTATCAATTGACGAGTGCGCTGAAGCATCTGCCGTTTGGGAAGCGGGTGGCGCTGCTGACGGATGCGAGGTTCAGCGGGGTGAGTACGGGGGCGTGTGTGGGGCACATCGGGCCGGAGGCGCTGGCTGGGGGGCCGATCGGGAAGTTGCGGGACGGGGATCGGATCCGGCTGTTCATTGACCGGGAGGCGATGAGTGGGACGATTGATTGTGTGGGGACGGAGGAGCGGGGGATGACGGTTGAGGAAGCGGCGGAGATGCTGGCGGGGCGGGAGCGGCATCCTGAGCTGGCGGCGCATCCGGAGTTGCCGGAGGACACGAAGTTGTGGGCGGTGCTGCAGGCGGCGAGCGGTGGGACGTGGGGAGGGTGTGTGTACGATGCGGAGGCGATCGCGGTGCGATTGGGTGGAGGGCGATGAATTGTGGCGGGTGGGGAAAGGCGGAGTGGCGGGCGTATTTTCGCGGGGTGTTGCGGGGGATGAGTGAGGAAGAGCGGGTGAGGGAGTCGGCGGCGATTGTGGAAGCGGTGGTGAGTTCCGGGATGTGGAGGCGGGCGAGACGGGTGATGTTGTATGCGCCGATGGTTGAGGAGGTGGATTTGCTGGCGCTGATGGATTGTCCCGGGCGTCCGGAGTTGCTGTTTCCGAAGATTTCCGGTGATGGCGAGACGATGCGGGCGCACCTGGTTGAGAGGATTGAGGATCTTGTGTTGAACGGGTCGAGGTTTCGGGAGCCGGATGTGGCGCGCTGTCCGGTGGTCGATGCTGGGGAGATTGATTTGGTGCTGGTTCCGGGGTTGGGGTTTGGGAGGGATGGGTCGCGATTGGGGCGAGGGCGGGGTTATTATGACCGGTTTCTGGGGGGTGAGGCGGCGGGGGCGATGCGGTGTGGCGTAGCGTTCGGGTGTCAGGTGGTGGAGGCGTTGCCGATGGAGCGGCATGATGAGCGGATGGGGGCGCTGGCGGGGGCTGGGGGTTGGGTGGAGTTGCGGGCGGGGGTGGATTCGGGGAAGCGTGAGTGAATTGTGACGGTAAATTTATGCTAAAACGCTGGCATGGTGCCGTCCGGTTTGGTATGGAGCGCCGTATATGGGGCGGTCCGCGTGGCCGTGTTTCTGCTTTTTCAACACCTCAACTTACCAAGAATCATGACTCCGCTGACATTCCGTTTCCGATCCGCTGTTGCCACGTTGGCGCTTGTTCTTCCTTGTGTGTCCGAGGGTGCGACGCTGGTGGCGTTGCCGACGTTTGGCGGTGGTGATGGGACGCTGGTGCCTGCAGATTATGGTGGTGGGACGGGGAATACGGAGCGGCAAATGGCGTTCAATCCTGCGACGGGGAACATTGCGCTGGTGTCGCGGCAGACGGCGAACCGGGTGGATATCATTGACGGGACGACGGGGGCGTATGTGAAGACGATGACGGCTCCGGCGGGTGGGTATGCGAGTTCGGTGCTGAACATTACGGGGGTGGGGATTTCGCAGGATGGCCAGATTTTCACGTCGAATCTTGCGGATGGATCGAACGCGACGGCGGCGAACCGGGTGGTGAGTGTGTACCGGTGGAGCGGGGAGACGAGTGTGGATCCTGCGGCGGTGAGCACGTACACGCTGACGACGGGGATTCGGCTTGGGGATGCGATGGATGCGTATGGGACTGGGGCGAGTGCGTCGGTGATGCTGGGGGTGAATGACACGGCGGCGGGGACGGTGCATCCCGGGGACGATGGGTTTGCGATTTTGAATCCGTTCACGAGTGAGTCGTTCGCGCTGATGGATGCGGCGAGTGGGTCGATCAGCAGCGCGTTTCGGCTGACGTCGGCGTTTGTGGACGGGGACACGGCGATTGGGAGTCAGAATGGGGTGACGCGGGTGGCAGAGTTTTCACCTACTGGGATCACGTCGATTGCGTCGGTGACTGGTCCAGCGACGACTGAGCGGCATGCGGACGTGGTGACGATTGGCGGGGTGCAGTATCTGGCGACGCTGGCGAGTCTGGATGCGACGGTGCGGAACCGGGTGTCGATCTGGGAGTTGAACGGGGCGACGGCGACCTTGCTGACGCAGGCGAATCTGCTTGGGGTGGGGACTGCGGGGAATGCGAATGGGACTGGGGATATTGACTGGGGGAATGTGACGGGGGATTCTGCGACGCTGTATGCGCTGACGACGAATCATGGGATTCAGGCGTTCATGTTCACGGTGCCTGAGCCGGGGGTGACGATGCTTGGGGTGGCGGCGGCGCTGGGGATGGCGGTGCGGCGGCGGCGGGCCTGAGGGCGCGCGGGGATTATTGAAGTTTCATGCCCGGGAGTGATTCCGGAGCGTTTTAATGCGCAGACAAACCACCGTCATCTTTGATTCATGAAGACATCCCGAATTCTCACGGCTTTTTCGATTGTGTGCCTAGTGTCTGCGGAAGCGGGCACAAAGCTGGAGCAGGCGTGGACGATTGCGCCGGGTGCTAACTTCATTCCTGATGAGCCGACGTTTGCGCTGAGTGCGACATCGAATGCGGAGCGTGGGATTGCGTACAATCCGGCGACGGGGAACGTGCTGATCACGAGTCGGACGACCGGGAACCGGGTGATTGTGGTGGATGGGGCGACGGGGGCGTTCAAGCACCAGTTGAGCACGTCTGGGGTGAGTGGTGGGGGCGGTGCGGTGCTGAGCATGATCGGGGTGGGGGAAGATGGGGTGGTGTATGCGGCGAATCTGGTGACGGCGGCCTCGCCGAACCTGAAGATTTACCGGTGGGCGAGCGATGCGGCTCCGACGGTGGAGGAACCGAGGTTGCCGGAGGTGGCTTGGTTAGGTGATCCGGCGGTGGATCCGGCGACTGGTACTAGCGCTGGTGCGCAGCGGTGGGGTGATACGATGGCGGTGCGCGGGGCTGGGTTGAACACGCAGATTGCGGTGGGGTCAGGTGCTTCGCCGGTGGCGATTTTCACGACGGCGGACGGGGTGACGTTCACGCCGACATATATCAACGGGGTGACCTTGAACGGGCAGTGCCGGGGGATTGCGTTCGGGGCGGGGAATACGTTGTATGTGCGGGGGAATGGGAATCAGATTGCGGTTAGGAGGGTGGCGTTCAATCTGTCGGTGAATCCCGGGGCATTTCAGGAATTGAATCAGTTTTCGATTTTTCCGCTGGTGAATGCGAGTGGGAATCAGTTCATCGCGTTCTCGACGGACGTGGTGAATGGGTGGTTGGGGGGATTTGATTACACGTCGTCGACGGCGACGCCGGATACGGTGCGGATTTTTGATATCTCGGGTCCTGCGGTGCCGCCGGTGCCTCTGGCGACGGCGAACATTCCGACGAACAATGCGAATGCGAATGCGGCTGGAAGTACGGCGATGGGTGGCGGGCGGTTTTATGTGTGCGACACGAACAACGGGGTGGTGGCGTATAACATTGTGGTGACGCCGGATGCGGTGGTGCCGACGCTTGGGGCGAGTCCGGCGAGTCGTGCGGTGTTTGATCGAGGGTTGACGACGTTCACGGCGACGGTGACCGGGGGGACGCCGCCATTGAGTTACAAGTGGTACAAGGATGATGTGGCGCTGACTGGGCCGGGGAGTGATCAGCCGTCGCTGACGGTGAATCCGGTGACGACGGCGAGTGCCGGGGCTTACAAGTGTGTGGTTTCGAATGTTGCGGGGTCAGCGGAGACGACGCCGGCGAATCTGACGGTGACGCCGAGTGTGGACAGCGGGGCGTTGACGAAGGTTTGGAGCCTGACGCCGGGATCGCGGCCTTATCTTGGGGCGGACGACACGAATCGGGGGATGGATTTTTCAGCGGCGAGCAACCGGTTGTATCTGGCGGTGCGGACGCCGTCGGTGGGGATCCGGGTGTTGTCGGGGGTGGATGGGTCCGAGGTCGGGAGTCTGGATATGACGGGAGTGAGTGGCGGGTTGTTTGCGATCAACATGGTGGCGGTGGCTGACGACGGGAAGATTTACGCGTGCAATCTGACGGATGGGGCGACGCCGTTTCGTGTGTATCAGTGGGCGGATGACCAGCCTGGGACGGTGCCAGTGGTGGTGTTTGAGGGCAATGCGGTGACGGGGCGGATGGGGGACTCGCTGGACGTGCGCGGGTCGGGGAACGGAACGCAAATCCTTGCGGGAGCGCGGAGTGCGCCGTCGTTTGCGGTGTTTGAGTTCAGTGACGCACTGCAGGCGTTTGAGCCGAAGGCGTTCACGCTGTTGGAACTGGCGCCGACGGCGCCGGCGTTTGGATTGTGTGCGGTGTTCGGGGCAGGCAATACGGTGTGGGGCAAGTCGCCGGGGCAGCCGCTGGTGTGTGCGTCGTTTGATGTGGCTACATTGACGGCGACTCAGGTGGGGACGTATGACGGTGCGGTGGTTGCTTCGAACATTGGGGTGGTTGCGGTGGATCCTGCGGCGGGCTTGCTTGGGGCGATCCAGAATGACAATTCGGACAATGTGCGGCTGTATGGGACGGATGTGCCGTTTGTGGGGGCGCCGCCGGCTGGGTTCACGCTGCTGGACATGGAGTTTGCGCCGACGGACAACGGGAACGGGAATGGGACGGGGAGTGTGGTGATTGCCGGGAACCGGATGTTTGCGCTGAATACGAACAACGGATTGATGGCGCTGACGATCAGCAAGCCGGTGCAGGAGGTGCCGCCAACGATTGGGGCGGTGACGTACGATGCGGCGGCTGGGACGGTAACGTTCGCGCTGACGGGAACTCCGGGGCGGACGTATGCGATTGAGAGCGCGGCTGAGCTTCAGGCGGCGCCGTGGACGGCGGATGGGACGGTAACTTTGGCCACGGCGACGCAGGCGGTGACGCGTCCGGCAAGTGGGCCGCGGCGGTTTTATCGGGCGCGTGCGGTGCCTTGAGCGGGACGGGCGAGGGGATAAGGGACGGGAGGATGGGATTGGCGAAGGCTGAGTGGAGGTGGCGCGCGTAGGGTGTGGACATGTCTTCTGTCCGTACTGCGATTCACTGGTTCCGGCGCGATCTGCGTCTGAGTGACAATACTGCGCTGCACCGTGCTGTTTCCGAGGTGGAGACGGTGGTGCCGGTGTATATTGCGAGTGTTTGGCGGGGGACGCATGGTTGGACGGGCCCTGCGAGGCAGGAGTACCTGTGCGGGTGTCTGCGGTCGCTTGAGGCCAACGTGGCGGCGATTGGAGGAGTGCTGGTGTTTCGGCAGGGGGATGCGGTGGCGGAGTTGGAGCGATTGCTGGAGGAGACGGGAGCTGTGGCGGTGTACACGAACAGGGACCCGGATCCCCATGGGGGTAGAGTGGAGGGGTTGGTGGCGGCGATGTGTGCGGCGCGGGGGGTGAAGTTTCACGCCTGCAAGGACGCGGCGATGCATGAGCGCGATGAGGTGATGACGGGGAGCGGTGGGTCGTTCCGGGTGTTCACGCCGTACAACCGGGCTTGGCTTAAGCTGCCGAAGCCGCCTGTGCTGCCGCCGGTGAAGCGATTGGGAGCGGTTCCTGGGCTGAGGTCGATGCCGTGTCCGACGCTGGCGACGTGGGGGTTGTCGGCTGCGGGGGTGACATTGCCCGAGGCTGGGGAGCGAGCGGCCCGGGAGCGTTTACGGCGCGCGGTGGCGGGTGTTCTACCGCATTACAGTGAGCGTCGTGACACGCCGGACGGGCAGACGACGTCGCGGCTGTCGCAGGATCTGAGGTTCGGGACCGTATCGATCCGCGAGGTTTACCATCGGGCTGTAGGGTCATGTGAGGGTGCGGAGGTGTGGCACCGTGACAGTGTGCAGAAATGGGTCGCAGAACTGGCGTGGCGGGAATTCTACATGCAGGTGTTGTGGCATTTTCCGCAGGTGCTGGAGCATGAGTTTGATCCCAAGTTCCGGGGGTTGCCGTGGGAGTGGGACGAGGGGAAATTTGCGCGGTGGAAGGAAGGGACGACGGGTTTTCCGATTGTGGACGCGGGGATGCGGCAACTGGCGGCGACTGGATTCATGCACAACCGGGTGCGGATGATCACGGCGATGTTTCTGACGAAGGATCTGCATCTGGACTGGCGGATGGGGGAGCGGCATTTCATGCAGGTGCTGGCGGATGGGGAGATCGCGAGCAACAATGGTGGGTGGCAGTGGAGTGCGGGGACGGGCGCGGATGCGGCTCCGTATTTTCGGATTCAGAATCCATGGACGCAGGCGAAGCGGTTTGATCCGGAGGGGCGGTACATCCGGCACTGGGTTCCGGAGTTGCGGGATGCGCCGGCGGCGAGTTTGTTCGGGCCGCCTGAGCCGGGCGGGCTTTTTGGGTCAAGGTATCCGCGGCCGATGGTTGATCATGGGGTGGAGCGGGACCGTACGCTGGCGATTTTTCAGAGGCACAAGGAGGAAACTGGGAGGGGTTTGTGAGACGCTGAGGCGCGAAATTTTTCGTAGAATGAGCAAAAAGTGCATTTCATCCCTTGCCAAGCAGGCTCGCTGTGCTAAACCGCACCTCCTTCTCCGCCCGGACCTGTTCAGGACCGGCGGGAATGACCGTCTCTGGTGACTGGCTATTGAGTTGCTGCGGTGGTTTTCCCTGGTGAAGGTGTCTGTATCTCTCTTTCCTAGATTCCTCCCATGAAAGTCCGTACTTCTGTCAAGAAACTCTGCGAATCCTGCCGCGTGATCCGCCGGGAGGGTGTGGTGCGCATTATTTGCAAGAATCCCCGTCATAAACAGCGTCAGGGCTGACCCAACCATTTCACGATTTTTCCACCATGGCACGACTCCTCGGCGTTGATATTCCTAATGAGAAGCGCATTGAAGCTTCTCTCCCCTACATTTACGGCATTGGACCGGCACTTGCCCGCAAGGTGCTTGAGCAGGCCAACATCAATCCCGACACCCGGACGGGTGAGCTTTCCACCGAGCAGGTTGGAGCGATTGTGTCGGTGATTCAGGCGAACAACATCGTCATTGAGGGCGATCTTCGCCGGGATATCCAAATCAATTTGAAGCGGCTGCAGCAGATCAACTGCTACCGTGGACTCCGTCACCGCAAGGGCCTTCCGGTCCGCGGTCAGCGCACCAAGACCAATGCTCGTTCCCGTAAGGGTCCGCGTCGTACGGTCGGGGTGCAGCGTTCCAAGAAGTAATCCAACACGCAGCCCTCACTGAATTTTCCCATGGCAGAAGAGCAACAGAAGCCCGCCGCACCGGTCGCACCGGCGGCACCGATTCACGAAGCACCCAAGGATGCCGCGGCGCTCCTGATGGACCCGAACGAGGGCATCAAGATCGTCAAGGCGAAGGGTTCGAAGAACATTTCGATTGGAGTGGTGCACGTGCTGGCCACGTTCAACAACACGATTGTGAGTGTGACGGACGCCCGCGGCAACGTGATTGGGTGGTCGAGCGCTGGCAAGATGGGTTTCAAGGGCAGCCGGAAGAGCACGGCGTACGCGGCGCAATTGGTGTCGCAGGATGCCTGCCGTCAGGCGATGGGGCATGGCCTGCGCGAGGCTGAGGTCCGAGTGAAGGGTCCGGGAGCGGGCCGTGAGTCGGCGGTTCGTGCGATTGCGACGCTGGGTCTTGAGGTTTCGACGATCAAGGATGTGACGCCGGTGCCGCACAATGGCTGCCGTCCTCCGAAGGCCCGCCGCGTCTGAGCCTGACAACAACAATTTCAACAGGAAACAATCATGGCTCGTTACACAGGACCTAAGGACAAGATCAGTCGCCGTTTTGGCACCCCAATTTTCGGGCCTTCGAAGGCTCTCGAGCGCCGTGCGTTTGCGCCGGGGCAGCACGGGGCGCGGAGTGGCCGCAAGAAGCTTTCTGATTATGCGATCGCTTTGGGCGAGAAGCAGAAGCTGCGTTATCAGTATGGGATGCTTGAGAAGCAGTTCCGGAAGTTCTTTGAAGAAGCTTCCCGCCGTCGCGGTGTGACGGGTGAGATTCTCCTCCAGATGCTGGAGTGCCGACTGGACAACGTGGTTTATCGTCTTGGTCTTGCTCCTTCGCGGAATGCGGCTCGTCAATATGTGAGCCACGGTCACGTGACGGTGAACGGCAAGAAGGTGAATGTGGCGTCTTACCAGTGCAAGCAAGGTGAGGTGATTGCGATGAAACCGGGTGCACGCGCTCAGCAGATGGGGCTTCGCTCCCTGGACATCACACAGGCGATTGTGGTTCCAGACTGGCTTTCGCAGGATCGGGATAAGCTTTCCGGTACGGTGAACCGTCTGCCAAGCCGCGAGGAGATCGACCCGATCGTGAATGAGCAGTTGATCGTCGAGTTGTACTCGCGTTAATCAGCCGCGGTTGGAGACAGATTTTGCGAACGGCACCTAGGGAACTGGGTGCCGTTTTGCTTTTTGGCGAATGAAGGCGGGCTGATTCGGGGGGGCGAGAGGAGGTCGCGCATTTGAGGGGACGAGGCGCTTGGGTGCGCGCAAATGGACAGACCTCTGGAAGTGCCCTGGAGGCGAGAGCTTGGCTAAAGTTTGGGTGATGGGATGAGGGGGTGGTTCGCGGAGTAGGCGGTGGGGAAATTGGACCTTTGCAAGGTGATGGGAAGCGTTCCATGATGGGTGACTGCCGGATGATCTGGCGATGATTCCGATGATGACGATTGTTTTGCGGATTGTGTCGGGCTTTGTGATGTTTTGCTGCCGAGGGGTTTGTGGTGATGTCGGGGAGCTGTATGCGTGGTATCGGCCGGAAGGGATTGAGGCGGAGGGTGTGGATGTGCGGGCGTGGGGGAATGGTGCGGCGACCGGGTCGGGGCGGTCCTTGGGGCGGGTGGCTGGCGAGCCGTGTGTTTGGTCGGTGGAACGTCCGGGTGGGGTCTGCCACGTGGTGCGGTTGGACGGGAAATCGGCGCTGTGGCAGCCTGCGGGCGCGTGGGGATCGGTGACTGGGGATTGTACGGTGGTGGCGATGGTGCGGGTGGTGACGGCGGGTGATGGTTTTCTGTTCGATGGGTCGACGAGGAGTGGGATGACGCGGCTTCGGGTGGTGGGTGGTGCGGCTGGGGTGTGGGGTGCAGGTGTGGTGGCGGCGGGGGTTACAGAGGCGGACGGCCTGATGGTTCCGACGCATCCGGTGAAGACGGGGGAGTGGCAGGTACATGCGGTGGTGGTCAGGAAAGGCGAGGGAGGGACGCTGAGGCACCGGGTTGATGGTGTAGAGAAGGCGTCCAGTGGGAGGTTCGAGGTGCCGCTGGGCGGGTTTATTCTGGGTGCGGATGTGGCGACGAAGCGGGGATTGGTGTGTGACGTCGGGGAGGTTCTGGTTTTCAGCGGGGCGCTGGATGGCGAGCGGCTTGCGGCGGTGGAAGGGGACCTTGCGAAGCGATGGGGTAGGCCCGAGGATTTGCCGGAAGTGATGCAGCTGAAGCGACCGGGACTTCCCGACGACCCGCGCATTTTCCGGACGACGGTGAGGAAGCGGGGAGATGATGGTGTGCATACCTATCGGATTCCTGGTCTGGCGACGACGCCCAGGGGCACGCTGATTGCGGTGTTCGACGCGCGGAATCAGGGTGGGGGCGATCTGCCGGGCAACATTGATGTGGGGATGATGCGGTCTACCGATGACGGGGCGACGTGGGGTGCGATGCAGCGCATCATGGATTTTGATGCGGGTGTCGCTGGGTCGAGTGGCAATGGAGTGGGTGACCCTGCGGTGCTGGTCGATGCGAAGACCGGGGTGATTTTCGTGGCAGCGTTATGGAGCAAAGGGGCGAGGGCTTGGCATGGGAGCGGGCCGGGGTTGGCGCCGGAGGAAACGGGGCAGCTAATGGTGGTGAAAAGTACCGACGACGGTGTGACGTGGGGCGAGCCGGTGAGCATTACGAGGCAGGTCAAGCAGGCTGAGTGGCGACTGCTTTTCAATGGTCCTGGCAAAGGGATTCAGCTCCGGGACGGTGCGTTGGTTTTTCCGGCACAGTTCAAGGGAGCGGACAACGTACCGCACGCCTGTTTTGTGGAGAGCCGGGATGGTGGCGCGAGTTGGAAGCTTTTGCCTCCAGCGATTCCGGGGGGGCCTCCGACGAGCGAGGCGCAGATTGCGGAGTGCCGGGATGGTTCTTTGCTGCTGACGATGAGGGATGAGTCGCGCAGCGGGAAGCGAAGCTGGGCGCGCTGGAGCAAGGGGAAATGGAGTGAACCCTGGCTGGCGGTGACCGACCCGACATGTATGGCTAGCCTGATCAGCCATCCGGAAGGCGTGCTGCTGTTCTCGAATCCCAACAGCGCGTCGCGCCGGGAACGCCTGACGATTCGTCATAGTGTTGACGACGGCGGGAGCTGGAGTGAGGGCAAGCTTCTTGATCCCGGTGTTTCGATGTATTCGTGTCTGACGGTCCTGCGCGACGGTAGTATAGGGATTCTCTATGAGCGGGGCAATACTGCGAGTCTTGAGTTTGCGCGGTTCCCGCTGGCTTGGGTGATGGAGGCTGGGCCTATGAAGCGGTGAGGGTCGTGTGGACGCCCGGATGTTTGGGAGTGGAAGGTGGCAGGGGAATGGACGGCGGTGGAATGCGGGTGCCCTGGTGGAGGGTTGGGGTGGGAGCCCTGGGGCGCCGGTATGCAATCAGACAGACCTCTTCTGGTGCGGGCCGGGGAGAGGGTGTCGGGTGTGGATGGGCGGCGCGTGCGGGAGAGGATTGGACAGGCCTCTTCAGAGGGAGCCCGGTAGTGTGGAGCAACGGTGTCCGTGATTTCGGCTGCGGTGTGCGGTAGACCATGCGCAGGGCGTCGCGCCCCCCCATCAAGAGGTCTGTCTCATTATTCACGCCTCCAACGGTGTCCGTGATTTCGGCTA
>JAIXVE010000255.1 GCA_027483175.1 Verrucomicrobiaceae bacterium
CCCTCCAACGTCACCCGCCTCGGGCCAGCGCGCCCACTGAGCCAACCGGACGGCCGATACAAACCCCGATAAGGAGAACCCGCGCCCGCAGCGGCTCAGTCCAACAGCAGTGTATCCGGGCAGAAGGCGGGTCACGCGCCACCCTCAAAACAAGTCTTGCCCCCGCCTCCTGACCGGATACACTGCTTCACGTTTTCGCCAATAAATCAGTCTACCAACCAAAAATATGAAAAAGCTGAATTCCAAAGTGTTTTGCTTCACTCTTTTATCAACGTCACTCGTTTTCACCTCCTGTGATGAAGCGGCGAGAAAGAAGATTAGCGCCGAAATGAATAAGACAGAAAGGACCGCAATCTCCGCAGTAATGCTGCAAATGCAAGAGCCAGCAAAGTTGATCGGCGCAACAGGTGGCTTGGAGGGTGCAGCAGCTCTCCAAAATTTCATGACTGCGCTCAAGGCGATTCAGCGAATCGATGTGTCCAGCTGCCCAAAAGATTTTCGTGATTCTTGGCATCAATTTAAGAACGCAGCACTGGAATACCAGCTTGGATTCGAGGGTATTCCCAAGACCGACACCGAAAAATTCTTGTATGGTTTTCAGAAGGGAACAGAGGGCAAACTTGACGGCGGCATGAATGAATTAAAGGAATCCCTGACTAGAAAAAACGCAAATTTTACAACGACATTTAGCGAAGTAGTCGCTGTAGCCAAGCAATATGGAGTTGAATAAGATATTCTACTATCACCAAACAACGAAAAGGGCGAACAAGCCGCGTCGTGACAACCACTACCAGCCGTTCAGTTTCGATTATCTTCCCCAGCAACAACCCTAACCCCGTGATCGACGCGCGCCCTCGCTGGTAGTGGTGCACGCGCTCATCGTTCGCCCGAGTTAAGACGCCATGCCTGAAGACGCAGCGAGCATCGCCTATGTTGAGAGCGTCCTCGGAGACCCCGAAGGTCTCCACCAGTTTCAGCACCGGGACTCGGTCATCTACACATCCATCCCCAGCGACAGTCTCGCTGACGAGCAGTTGCCGGACTTCGTAGCTTCTCTTGCCACTACACATGGCTCCGCGCTTTCACAGCTTATTGCAGAGGCAGGCTCGATTCGGGGGACATGCTTCTACGGAGGTTGGATCGATCAGGCCGTATTCACCATCAGCTCCCAGTTGAGTAGCCCAGCCGATGGTGTCCGTTCCCTTCTTCCGTTGCTGGCCTCCCAGCCTACAGACCAGAACGGAGACACAGTGCTGGGCTTTGTCCCGGACGACGCATCCTTTATTTCACTTGTCTACGTTTCGAGGGAGACCAGATTCGTATACATGTCCCACTACTGCGATTCCCCGGCGGTTCACGCAGACCTTACAGCAGCACGATGAAGACCACTTGCCGCTCAAGGGCGAACAAATCGCGGCTGGCAAACGCTGGGGCGGTTGCCGTTTCCATGGCTTTTTCTAACTCAACTATCACCCGTTTCGCTCATGCGCCCTCTCGCCCCAGCGGTGCCAGCGCTTGAGACGTTCGGTCCAGAGAATATGCATCTCATATCCCATATCGGCGATCATTTGCCACTCGTCATCGCAATGGCGTCGCACGAGAATGAGAATCTGCACCTCTCCGGGGACAATTGGAGTTTCAATTCTCTTTCCCCGTGGCGAATTACAGGATCGAGCGGTGCCGTGTTGACGCGATCTGAGTTTGAGGATTCGAACAATGCGGTCAAGACTCTATGCGGTCACCGAATTGTGGGTGTCGCGGTTCAGAGTCACCATCACCCCGGGGACCCATGTTTCGAGTTGGAAGACGGCCGGATTCTTGAGATCTTTTCTGCGCACTATCTGGAGCCATGGGTCATGCACCTCCCCTCGGGACCGATACTTGCTGCCAGCCCGACCGACTATGGCGAAACCATAATCAAAGCAAAACCAGAGACCGAACAAGACGGCACTGGGCAACCCGCTACCCGCCCCGAGGATGAGACAGAGGGTCGCGCCAAACCTCAACCTGAAGCGGAGGAGGGGCGCTCCCGGTAGCGGGTTGCCCGGCCTCTGCGTTCGCCTAACCCCAAAATACAGATGATAGACCGCCTGCGCACCCATGCTGATGCCTTTACAGATGAGGCGAGCTTCATCGAGTTTATCTCAGCTTTGGCTTCTGACCGCGCCGACGAATGCGCCAAGGAGAAGGCCAGTCCCTCATCGCCATACGGACCTGGAGCGAATGGGTGGGAGAACGGAACCATTGAAGCCTTTCTGGACGCCGCTTCTGAGTGGGCTTCTGCTTCTTGCGGTGGCCTTGCTAATTACGATCCCCCAGCCAATCCATGGACGAGGTGCGCTCACATTTTGCTCATGGGCAAACACTATGAATGACACCAACCAAGGCGAACATTCAAGGGTGCATGGCTGCGAGGAACGAGCCAGCCAATGCGTCTGTGGTGTAACAAGCCCGGCAATGGCACCCGGGGAGGAAGTGAGAAGTGAGAAGGAGGAAATTGGAAGAGGCGGGCTGGTGCGGAGTGGCGAGGGCTCGTGGTGTGGGGTTTTTGATGGGCGCGCGGCGTTCGGGGCGGAGAGTCGATTGGCTGGTTGGGTTTGAGGACGCAACCCACGTTGGGGTTGGGGATTTGTTGGGGGTGGACCCAAGGTAGGCCTTCGAGCCTCAGGCCAACCTTGGGCTAGGGGACGCAATCCCTTTGGGATTGTGGGGGAGAGGGAAGTGAGAAGTGAGAAGTGAGAAGTGAGAAAGGCTTGTTGGGGAAGCGGGAGATGAGTGTTGGGGTCGGACGGATAGTGCGGATGGTGCGGATAGGGCGGATGGGGAGAATGGGGAGAATGGGCGTGATGGACGGGATGGACGATGTCCGAGGGGACAGATGGGACAGATGGGACGGATAGGGTGGATAGGACAGATGGGGCAGATAGGGTAGATAGGACAGATAGGACAGATAGGACAGATAGGGCGGATAGGGCGGATAGGGCGGATGGAGCGGATCGGAGTCGGAGTGCGGGGGTGTGGACGGAGGCGTAGGGATTGGAGGGGCGAGAGGCGAGTGGGGAGCCTAGCGGTCCCTGGCTGGTACGGAGGGTTGGAGAGCTTGAGCGGGGCCGGGCCAGCGGGCTGGCTCCGGGAAAGCGGCAGCAGGCTTCCGCAGTCCAAAGCCTTCGGCGGGCGAGTTCGGAGAGGGGCGGCGGTGGGCTTGTGGGGAGAGGGCCGAGCTGGAGATCGGCGGGCTCGTTGGAGGGGCTGGTTTGGATGGGGGCTGGTGGGGTGGGGACTGGGATTCTGAGTCGGTGGTGGCGGAAGCGGGATCGCAGGATCCCGGCGGAATCAGCGACCGTGGCCGTGGGAGTGGACGTTGAGGGTAGGGCTGCACGCGACCGCCGACGGGAGGAATGTGGGTTGAATATGGACCCGGAACCTGCTAAGGCCTATGTGACCAAGGCCACGGAAAATGCTCGCGCATCCATCAACTCTACGCGCTCCCGAACGATCTTGTCGCGGAGCGGCTTTGTTCAACATAACGGATGCAGGCGACGGCTCGTATGGCATCTGTCGTGTCATCGGCGCTTCCCGCTCGCCGTCGGTTGATCCGAGTCGTTGTTCCAAGATACGCAAATGCTCCTAATTGCACGATATGATTGTTTCGTAGCCGGGAAGCCGACCGACGTGGTGGACTACCAGGTTAGGAGCTACGACGTCCCGGATCATACCGATCTTGAGGCATTGCTTAGTGCTGAGCCGATACACAGATATCGCAATGGTGACGACGAAGAGGTCGAATGGAGGTTCGCCGAAATCGTCGCAAGTGAATGGGAGCCACGGTTTGACTCTGGGGAAGAAGTCATAGGATTTATCACTGGAAGGCCAACTCCGGCCACCGAATGAATTCAAGAAGCGCAACAAGTCGGCACATCCAACGGCGGGCGACGTCCTTCTTTGAATTCGGGCTTCCATTTCCGCCGTGGATGGCTTAGACGTGCGACGAACAAACCGCGCCGCTCGTCATGGGGTATCACATTACGCTCAGCAGATCTGAACCGAGCACAGGCATTACCGCCCAGGAGTGGAAGGACTTTGTGGCGAGTCGTCCCGAACTGAAGCTTGTAGATGAAGACACACGCTTCGTCACTGCCATTTTGGACGGAGACGACAATCTGGCTTTGCGCTATTCGTCGGGAGATTGTTCAGTGTTCATCAAGAACCCGGAGGGGCCGAGGATCATCGAGTATATGGCGTCTATCGCCCCGCACTTTGGCGGGATTGTGACCGGCGACGAGGGGGAGACATTTTCGTCTTCAGCAGACTGGGGCACTCAGCGTGACTGGGACAGTCAGGCGGCAATTCTTCGGAAGCCTTGGTGGCAGCGAGAGCTTTCCCGAGGCTGGCGAGTCATATTGGGGCTGCTTCTCGGTGTTCTCATCATCATTATCAGGGAGGTCTTCTTCGCGTGATGACACCTGAACAGACCATCGGCCATACAAGGGCGAAAGCGCGGCACCCAACCGGATGGGCTGAGGTATCGGACTTGCCTTTTTCTGACTCCAACCTTAACTCCGCGTTCAACGCGGCACCCCGCCCATCCGGTGGGTGCGCTTAGACGTTCGCCCTCCATCCCGAATCGCCGTGAATTTGCTGCATGACATCGAAGCTGCTTGGGTGGATTCGGCCTCCGCTGCCATAGTCAGTCACGCTCGGAATCATCCGAATGATGTATTCTATGCGGCCTCATTCTGGCTGTGCTACGTTGATTACACCATGTTCGGCACCCCCTGCTTTGCACTGAACACGGAAAGGGCGATTGAGCAGGAAGGAGACGATCTGCGTTGGTCTCCCGCTGATTGGCAGTTTAGCTGCACCGACAGCACGGTTGAGGCGATGCAGCCACTTTACGAGATGCTTTCGGATGAGCTTTCTGGCAGGGCTGAGTCAGAATGGGATTTGGTGATCGAGGAGCATTTTTCTGTTCTGGCTCGGGTGTGCAGGCGGATTACCATTGACGCTCGGTCGCGACGCGGAGTTTTTGCTGATACGGTTTTGCATCCTGATTTCGTCGTCGGGATATTCGAGTATCGAGAGGGCGACCCATTGTTTACTCAGCTTATCCGGGCGAGTATTGCGCCCGAGATTCTTGCCACTTTACGTTCACCAGTGTGGGAGCCATGATGCAGCACCAATCGAGGGCGTACAAAGCGCGGCTGGTTAACCGCCGTGACTCCTTTGTCTTTTCCATGGGTCACTCACACTTCAACCTCGACCCAGCTCCCAACGATTTTTGCCGCCACGGCGGTGCAGAGCCTGCGGCGCGCTGGTTTGGAGGGTTGTGATGTCGCGCCCTTTCAGGGCTTGGTGTTTTATGTTGTGGTTTACCTGGGGCGATGCCCCAGGCTGGTATGGAGTTGCGCCGTTGGCGCGTGGGAAGGCAGGGCGGGTAGGCGCAGGCCGTGTGCGGGGAGAGCTGTGATGCCTTAGAGCAGTCCAGAGCCTGCGGCGGGCGGGGGGGATTTGAGATTTGAAATTTGAGATTTGAGATGGGCTGGTTCGGAGGGGGGCTTGTGGGGAGAGGCGCGAGTACGGAGCCTCGCGTGCCCGGGCTTATTGGGAGGGATGCTTGAATGGAGCCGGGCCAGCGGGCTGGCTCCGGGAAAGCGGCAGCAGGCTTCCGCATTCCAAGGCCTTTGGCGGGACGAGGGGATTTGAGATTTGAGATTTGAGATTTGAGATGGGCTGGTGCGGAGATGGGCTTGTGGGGTGGTTAGGAGTGGAGGCAGGCGGTGGTGAAGAGGGTGGCCCAGAGGACGAGGTGGAGTGCGGCGAGGGCGAGGAAGCGGTTGTAGGCGCGGGAGGGAGGGGTTCGGGCGACGAGGGTGGTGATGAGGAGGCCGAGGAGTGCGGATGGGAGGGGGAGCCAGCAGAGGGGTGAGAGGTTAGGCTGGCGGGTCCAGAGGAAGCCGAGGAGGGCGGGGAGGAGGCACCATGCGGCGATCATGAGTCGGGCGTTGGCGGGTCCGAAGCGGACGGCGAGCGTGCGTTTATTGCTGCGGGAGTCTTCGTCGATGTCGCGGAGGTTGTTGATGGCGATGAGGGCGGTGCTGAGGAGACCGGATTGGGTACCGGCGAGCCATGCGAGGGGGAGCCATTGGCCGGTTTGGACGAAGACCGTGCCGCCGACGGCGATGAGGCCGAAGAAGAGGATGACGAAGCATTCGCCGAGACCGCGGTAGGCGAGTGGGGCGGGGCCGCCGGTGTAGCCGTAGGTGAAGAAGAGGGAGACGAGGCCGATGGCGATGATGGGCCAGCCTCGGGCGGCGACGATGGGGAGGGAGAAGAGGATGGCGATGAGTGCGGCGATGGTGCCGGCGGCGAGCATGGTGCGGGGGGAGACGAGGCCTGCGGCGGTGGCTCGGGTGGGGCCGAGTCGGGCGTGGGTGTCGGCACCTTTGCGGGCGTCGACGGCGTCGTTGAAGTAATTGGTGGCGATCTGGATGGCGAGGGTGCTGAGGAGCGTGGCGGCGGCGAGGAGGAAGGAGAACTGGCTGGTGAGCCGCCATGAGAGGGCGCAGCCGATGACGACGGGGGCGACGGCGGCCGGGAGCGTTTTGGGTCGGGCGGCGAGGAGGAGCGAGCGGAAGCGGCTGACGGATTCCATGCTGGGGCGATGCGGCACGGGGAGGCCGGGCACAACGCCGAAAGCGGGGTCAGCGCCGGAGACTGTCGATGACCCGTTCGATCTGGAGCGTGTGTTTCCGCATGGTGAGGAGGGACTGGCGGAGGAGGACGGGGTCGCTGATCATGCCGTCGAGGAGGTTTTCGAGGTAGCCCTGGACGATGGAGAGCGGGTTTTTGAGCTGGATGGAGACGTCGACGAAGGGGTTGGCGCTGGCGGCTTCGCGGCGGGCCTCGTCGTCGTCGCGGAGGGCGATGCGGACGTAGCATCTGGTTTCGCTGAGGCGGATGGGGACGGCGGAGACTTCGAAGTGGCGGTCGTCGCGCCATGCGTCGCCTGGGAGTTTGAGGGTGATGCGGGCGATGGCTGGTCTGCCGGAGAGCCCGCATTCAGCGGCGAGGGTGGTGACCTTGCGGTCGCCGAGGACGGATTCGAGTTTACGTCCGAGGATGCGGCCTTTGGGGCGGAGGAGGGATTTGGCGGAGTCGTTGGCGAAGATGATGCGGTCGGTGCCTGTGATCATGAGGCAGGCGTCGGAGAGCCCCTGAAGGATTTGTTCCATGCAGGGTTCGAGGCTTTTGGAAGGGTAGTCCGGTGAGTCGGGATCATCGGAGGCGGTATTGTCAGCGGCGGCTGCGGTCACCGCCGGGCTCCGGTGAATCCACGAGTTGTGTTTATCTATGCTAAGCGGCTTGCGACCCATCATTCACTATGATGGGGGGGTAGGGGTGAATGCCAAACTGATGGCCGTGACATTATCGACACAGGTACTGTGGGCTTATGGTCATGGGGTTTCCGGTGGCCTGAGACAATTCCGTCACGTGGGGTTGCGAAGGTGGGTTCCGGGTCTGAAAATGGTGGATTTCCGGGTGTGAGTGAGGGGAAATGGCGTGGTGTGGGGTGGTGGGGGGCGGGATGCGGGCGACGAAACTGGCACCACATTCGAATTGCATCCGGTGAGTGGGCCGGGGGTTACGAAAATGCCTCACAGGAGAGGCGGACGGTGTGCCGACGGCAATACAGGTTAGAGGAGGTGGGCGGTTGGGGTGTTGCTGTGGGCGGGTGTGGGGCGTCCCGTTGGGACACGGGGAGTTGGCGGCGGCGGGTTCGGGGAGGTGGGCGGTTGGGGTGTTGAGAGGGTGTGTGGGGAGGGGCGAACCCCGTACGGGGTTCTTTGTTATTGTGCTGGGAGCCGGGGGTGCCGCGAGTGGCTCGCGGGACCCCCGGTTATTGACCGGTCGTCCCTACGGGACGCGGCGTGTGGGGAGGGGCGCGATGTACCTGGGGCGATGCGCCAGGCTGGTATGGGTTGGGCTGTTGGCGCGTGGGAAGGGGGGCGGGTACGTGTTGGGAGGGGGTGGCGCCGCCTGCCGGGGCGTCGGGTTATTATTATGTTAGACCGGTGGCTTCCGCCACCGGCTAATCTCCGGCAAGCCTCCGGCTTGGGGCTTTTTTGGGCGGGGGGTGGGGTTAGTGTGGGGCGAGGAAGTTGGTGGGGGGGGAGTTGCGGAGGATGGTGAAGAGGGTGAGGGCGATGAGGGTGGCGATGGTGAGGCGGCGGAGGTGGCGGGAGGAGTGAGGGGAGAGGAAGGGGAGGCCGTAGAGCCAGTGGAGGGATGGGCGGATGAGGGCGGCGGTGAGGATGGGGATGAGGGTGACGAGGAGGAGGTTCTGGCGGGCGGCGGTGGCGAGGTCGCCGTGGGCGAGGGCGTGGAGGGCGCGGGTGCCGCCGCAGCCTGGGCAGTGGAGGCCGGTGGCGGCGTGGATGGGGCAGGGTGGGAGTGGGGAGAGGAGAGCGGCGGCGGCGATGGTGGCGGAGAGGATGGCTGTGGCGGTGAGGAGGCGAGGGATGGAGAGCTGGGGTGGGGGAGTGGGGGAGTTCACGAGAGGCGGGAGGTGGAAACGGTGAGGTGGGTTGGGGGTGCGGGAAAGCGGGAGGTTCGGGGGTGGACGCGGGGCGAATGGTGGGGATGGTGTGTGTGCATGAAAGACCGCATGAAGACGATATCCGTGGTGGTGGCTGCCTTGCTGGCGGCGGAGTTGCGTGTGGAGGCGACGTGGTACAGTGAGAATGTCGCGGACGGGGCGGATATCATCATGATGGATCTGCGGTGGCCGTGGTGGCCGTCGGGGACGTATTTTGCGAATTGGAATTCGGGGTTCAATCCGAAGCCGAACAACCTGAGTTTTTATGCTGGGTTCACGTCGTTTCTGGAGGACGGGCCTGGGTCGGTGCCGAATCCTGATGCGGGGAGGCAGGATGCGTTTCGGCCGGGGTCGGTGTGGACCTTCTGGGGGAGTGATGCGGCGGGGAAGCCGGTGAGGTTTGAGGATTGTGCGTCGAACTTGTATATCCGGAATGATTATGGTGGTGAGGGGAGCAGTGGGACGACGGGTGCGGAGGTGTGGCGGTTTGTGAAGCGGCGGGAGTGGTACACGATGCTGGCGCGGGTGTGGCAGGTGCCTGGGGAGGAAGGGACGGCGCATGTGGGGAGGTGGATCAAGGATCAGGCGGGTGGGGCGTGGCATCTGATCGGGACGGCGCGGCTGCCGGTGGCGGCGACCTCGTTCACGGGGAATGCGGGGTTTCTGGAGCCACTGACGAGTGAGAAGGCGGTGCGGTCGCTGCACCGGAGGTTTGGTTATTACCGGAAGGGAGGGGAGTGGGGGAAGTCGGACACGATTGCGATCGACAAGACCCAGTATGTGATAGTAAACGCGGTGGCTGAGGGGGATCATGAGTATGCGGCGATTGAGTATGCGCAGCGGCCGGATCTGCTGCCGAGGGAGCTGAGTGGGATGCCGCTGGCGGGGGATCGGAAGCATGAGTTCCGGGTGCAGCAGCCAGATCGACCGGTGCTGGACCGGCCGTTGGTGGAGAGTGTGAAGGCGGAGTCGTGTGGTGGGGAGACTGTGGTGAGCTGGGAGGTGCCGGCGCAGTCGTCTCCGATGTTAGGAGTGCGGGTGGAAGTGCTGGGGGCGAAGGGGGAGAAGCGGGCGGTGACGGTGGTGGAGCGCGTGCAGCCGTCGCTGCGGCGGGTGGTGGTGCCGGGGGCGGGTGGGTATGTGAGGGTGACGGTGCGGGACGTGTTTGATCAGGAATCGGAGCCGGTGACGGCGATGGTGGGGACGGTGGGGCTGGCGGCGGCGCTGCCGGAGATGGCGACGGTGGAGGGATTGGCGTATGAGTTGAGGGTGATGGATGCGAGCAGGAGGCTGAATTATTTCAATCCGCCCGAGCAGAAGCCTGATGAGACGCACCGGTGGATTGCGCTGGAGGAGTTAGGGAAAGGGAAGCTGATCCGTCAGGGACTGGCGCGCGGGTTTGATATCGGGTTGAGGGAATCGCGCGAGGCTGGGTATGGGTTTGTGTTTCGGGGGCGGCTGCGGGTGGAGCGTGAGGGGATGTATGTGTTCCGGACGAAGATTGACGGGGCGTACCGATTGAAGGTGGGCGGCCGGGAGGTGGTGGTGAGGGATGGTCAGTGGGGGACGGCGGAGCAATCGGGGTGGGCGGCATTGGCGCGGGGGGATCATGAGATTGAGCTGGAGCATGTGTATGATGCGCTGGCGGGGCGGAATTTTGCGGTGACGTGGGAGGGTGCGGGGATGAAGGAGGAAGCGATGCCGGTGAGTGCGCTGCGTCGGGTGGATGATGGTGGGTGGCCGGTGCCGGAGGTGGTGGCGGAGGCTGGGGGTGACGGGAGTGGGGTGGTTAGGGTGCGGGTGGCGGCGCGGGGTCGGAAGGTGGAGCGGACGACCTTGTTTCTGGGGGCGCTGGAGTTGCTGGCGGGGCCGGGTGAGGTGCTGGAGTATCGCGGGCCATTGCCGGCGGGAGCGAACACGTTTCGGGTGCGGGTGTTGTATGATGGGGAGCGGACGGTGGATTCGGAGCCGGTGGTGCTGGAGAATGCGGGGAAGCCGGTGAGTGCGCCGTGGGTGTTGCGGAATGTGGGGGATGCGAAGGCGGCGGCGGGGATGTGGCAGAGCGGGGAGGGCGCGTTTCAGTTTTTCGGGAACGGGATGCACACGGTGACACAGCGGGTGAGTGGGGATTTCACGCTAACGTGTCGGGTGGATCAGTGGAACGGGTCGGGAGGGGAGCCGGTGAATGGGCGGGCGTGGGTTGGGTTGACGGCCAGGGAGCATGGGGAGCGGTTGAATTGGGAATGGGGGCAGGAGTTTCATCTGGTGCAGACGGCGGCGGACGGGTTGCGGGCGGCGGCGGATTTCACGGATTTCGGGGCTGGGCGGATCAGTTCGTATGCGTTGCCGAAGGGACGGCCGTGGCTGCGGGTGGTGCGGCGGGGGAATCTGTGGACGGCGTGGACGTCGGTGGACGGGAAAGATTGGGAGTTAGGGGCGCTGCAGTACCGGAAGGCGGCGGTGGAGGTGGATGCGGGGTTATTTGTGAGTGCGCTGCCGCAGGATGCGAGGGCGCACTATCATTGCCGGGTGTCGTCGCTGGAGTTGCGGGCGGGGTCGGAGGCTGGGGAAGTGCCGGAGGTTCCGGTGGCGAAGGGGACGGGTGGGGATCGGGTGAGTGGGGTGGTGGTGGCGCGGGCGGATTCGCGGGTGGTGGTGGTGAGGACGACGGCGGGTGGGTTGAGGAGGAGTGAGGATGGCGGGGGGACGTGGGTGGATGCGAATGGCGGGTTGGGTGGGGAGGCGATGGCGGTGCGGAGTGTGGCGGTGCATCCACGGGATGCGAAGGTGATGCTGCGGGCGTGCGGGAAGGGAGATGGGAAAGGTGAGGCTGGCGGGATGTGGCGGAGTCGGGATGGTGGGCGGACGTGGGAGAAGCTGGATTTTCCGGGGGATTTTGACGGGGTTGGTCCGTCGGCGTTGTGCGGGGAAGTGGTGGCGTATGATTTGCGGGATCCGGAGGTGGTGTATGCGGGGTGTGAGTCGGCGGGATTTTTCCGGAGTGGGGATGGCGGGACGACGTGGGCGCGGGTGGGGTTGGCGGGGGAGCGGGTGACGGCGGTGACGGTGTGGCCGTGGGAGCAGCATTATCCTGCACCGGCGCAGGGGCGGACGCATTTGTGTGTGACGACGAGTCCTGACCGATGGATGGCGGTGCTGGGGCGTGGTGAGCCGGTGGTGCGGACGGCGGCGGTGGTGTCGCGCGGGTATTTGTCGCCGGATGGCGGGAAGACCCTGGTGGTTTCTGACGAGCGGGATGATACGGGGTTTTTCAATGTGGCGTTCGACAAGGCATTGCAGTCGGTGAACGAGATGCGGTATGCGACGGCGCACGGGTATCAGGCGCAGGTGTTTGCGGGGTCGCAGATGGCGTTGTATCCGGGGGCGAAGCAGCTGGAGTGGTTGCGGCCGTTTACGGCGGTGGGGGCGGCGGCGCAGGGAGAGGCGAAGTTCGGGCGGATGGTGGCGCAGGCGTTGGATCCGGCGGTGCGGGGTCGGGTGTCGGTGAGTGAGCGGTGGGGGTTTGAGTGGGATTGGCTGGAGATGAGGGGGGAGGTGCCGGCGGGCGGGTTGGTGGCGGCGGTGCCGGAGGTGCAGAACGGGCGGGAGTGGTGGCTGCTGTTCAGTGACGGGTTGTACTGGTCGGGCGATGGTGGGCGGACCGTGAGGCGGGTGCTGGATGCGGGAGGGAAGTCGGTCGGGCGTTGAGGGGTGTGTGAAGGGTGGGTGAAGGTGGCAAGACGGAGATTCGGGAGGATATAGATTGCCACTGTGGCGTGCGATCTGCATCCTCCGTGGGGTGCTCCGGGTGGATGTGGATGGGAATCTGCGGCGTTTGCCCGGAGAGTTGAAATTCCAGCTGACTGCCTCATGAAATCACTTTGCCTGCTTGCTGTTTTCCCTGCGTTTTTCTTTGCGGTGCTGCCTGTGGAGGCTGGGGTGGTGATTTCGGAGTTTCAGGCGGCGAATGTGGACACGATTCGGGATGAGGATGGGGATCGATCGGATTGGATTGAGTTGCACAATGACGGGTTGGGGGTGGAGGATGTGGCGGGGATGGCGCTGACGGATGATCCAGCGGTGCCGCGGAAGTGGGTGTTGCCGGCGAGGACGATTGCGCCTGGGGGGTATCTGCTGGTGTGGGCGTCGGGGAAGGATCGGGCGGCGGGAGCGGGGGCGCTGCACACGAATTTTCGGCTGTCGGCGGCTGGGGGGTATCTGGCGTTGCGTCCGGCGCTGGCTGGGGCGGCGCTGACGGAGTTTGCGGGGTATCCGGCGCAGCCTGATGACCGGTCGTGGGGGACGGCGGTGCTGGTGGAGACGACGACGCCGATGGTGGCTGGGGCGGCGTGTCGGCTGCTGGTGCCGACGCAGGCAGTGCCTGGGTGGCAGGCACCGGGGTTTGACGATGGCGGGTGGCGTGAGGCGGTGACGGGGATTGGGTATGACCGCATTCCGGAGCCGACGGATTACACTAGGTTTATCGGGGCCGGGGGGAATGTGGAGTCGCTGATGTACGGGCTGAGGACGAGTTGTTATGTGCGGGTGCCGTTTACGGTGAGTGATCCTAGCGGGGTGAGGTCGCTGAAGCTGCGGATGCAGTGGGAGGACGGGGTGGCGGTGTGGCTGAACGGGGTGCGGGTGAATCCACCGACGCCATCGGCGACGAATGCGCCGGCGGATCCGGCGTTCAATGCGGAGGCGACGGTGGTGCGGGCGGACACGTCGGCGGTGATTTTTCAGGAGTTTGACATTACGGGGCAGGCGAATCTGCTGACGGCGGGGGTGAATGTGCTGGCGCTGCAGGCGTTGAATCAGAATGTGTTGAGTTCTGATCTGCTGCTGGTGCCGGAGATTGAGTTGACGAGGCAGGTGACGGAGGGGGTGGAACCGGTGGGGTATATGGCGGTGCCGACGCCGGGGGAACCGAACCGACCGCCGGTGGTGGCTGGGTTTGCGGATGCGCCTGACTTCAGTGTGAAGCGCGGGTTGTTCACGGATCCTGTGACGGTGGCATTGACGACGAACACGCCGGGTGCGGTGATTCGTTATACGACGGATGCGTCGGTGCCGGTGGCGACGAGTCCGGTTTACAGCAATCCGCTAGTGATCGGTGCGACGACGGTGCTGCGGGCGGCGGCGTTTCGTGAGAGGTGGGCGACGTCGACGGTGAAGACGCACACGTATATCTTTCCGGTGCAGGTGGTGGGGCAGCCGGCGGCTCCGGCGGGATTTCCGGCGACGTGGGGGAATCAGTATGATTACAATGAGGGGACGCTGACGGGGCCGGTGGTGCCTGCGGATTACCGGATGGATCCTGCGGTGACTGGGGATCCTGCGTATGCGCCGCTGATGGTGACGGCGCTGGGCGGGACGCTGCCGGTGGTGAGTCTGGCGGCGAAGCCGGATGAGTTATTTGCGTTTGATACGGGGATTTATGCGAATGGACGGATGTCGCCGACGGAGATTGGGGCGTCGGTGGAGTATTTCAATCCGCTGGATGTGACGGGGACGGAGAAGTTTCAGGAGAACATCGGGTTGAGGATGCATGGAGGGAATGCGCCGATTGACCATCCGAAGAAGCCGTTCCGGCTGTATTTCCGGAAGTCGTATGGGGCGGACCGGTTGAGGTATCCGTTGTTTCCGGGGTCGAAGGTTGAGGAGTTTGACAAGCTGCAGTTGAGGCCTGGGGGGCATGACGGGTGGGCGGTGCCGTTTGGGTCAGCGGACAGCGATCTGGCGCCGCATGCGACGTATCTGCGGGACCGGTTCATGAGGCAGACGGAGACGGACATGGGGCGGCTGTCGGTGCGCGGGCGTTATGTGCATTTGTACATCAACGGGTTGTACTGGGGGGTGTATGATCTGCATGAGGTGATCAGCTCCGAGTTTTTTGCGAGTCACAAGGGAGGGGCGGAGGCGGACTGGGATGTGTATGAGCATTCGAACACGTCGAATCCGCTGTTTGATGTGGTGGAGGGGACGAGTGCGGCGATGGATGCGGCGCTGGCGCTAGTGCGGCCGGCGACGAGGGCGGCGGATCCTGCGGTGTATGCGGCGATTCAGAGGTATGTGCCGCTGGATGAGTTCATTGATCACATGCTGGTGCAGATGTGGGGTGGGCAGAATGACTGGATGGGGCCGGTGTTTCGGGGGATTCCGGGGGCTGGGATGACGGATGCGTCGAGGTTTTTCAACAAGAACTGGGAGTCGGGGAGGAGATCGCGGGGGTTGTTGCCTGAGGATGGTTTGTACTGGCAGGTGTGGGATGCGGAGATCTGCATGGGGAGCAGCCTGACGTCATTGGTGTCGACGATGCGGGTGACGGATTTCAATCACACGCTGGTGGGGACGCCAGCGACGGAGATTGCGCGGGTGGCGGGGACGCCTGGGCCGCCGGCGGAGTTGTGGTATGCATTGCGGCGGAACAACGGGGATTTCCGGCGGCGGGTGGCGGACCGGATTCAGCGGCGGTTTTTCAATGGGGGTGTGATGTCGGTGGCGGCGATGCAGGCGCGGCTGCAGATGCTGCGTGATCAGCTGGATCTGCCGATTGTGGCGGAGGGGGCGCGTTGGGGTGATGTGAACAGCGGGAATCCGGTGGTGGTGACGATGACGCGGGACACGCACTGGAGGCCGGAGGTGAACTGGATGCGGGACACGTATGTGCCGGGGCGGCAGGCGACGTTATTGAATCAGTTTGCGGCGATTGGGATGTGGCCGTCGGTGCAGGCTCCGGTGCTGGGGCAGAGTGGCGGGTCGGTGCCGTCGGGTTACAGCCTAGCGATCAGCAATCCGAATGGTGGCGGGGTGTTGTATTATACATTGGACGGGAGTGATCCTGCGCAGGCGGGTGCTGGGTTGGCGTTAGTGAATCTGACGCCGGCGGGCGGGGTGAGGTTCAAGGTGCCGACGGCGAATTACAGTGGGAATTCGTGGAAGAATCTGGCGGAGCCTGCGGATATCGGGACGTGGGGGACGGGGACGGCGGCGCTGGGGTTCACGGACAACGGGTTCTTCAACGGGCAATTCACGACGCCGGTGACGGGGATGGCTGGGGTGAATCCGTCGTTGTATGTGCGGCTGCCGTTTACGGTGACGGCGGAGCAGAAGGCGGCGATGACGCGGCTGACGCTGAATCTGAAGTATGACGACGGGGCGTTTGTGTTTCTGAATGGGAGCACGCCGCTGCACCGGTTGAATGCGCCGGCGACGACGCCGGCGTTCAATGCGGTGGCGCTGAGTGCGCGGGCGGATGCGGAGTCGGTGGTGGCGCAGCCGGTGGATCTGACGAATCAGATCGGGGTACTGTCGACGACGTCGGCGAATCTGCTAGGGCTGCAGGGATTGAACGAGAGTGCGGCGAACGGGAATTTTCTGCTGGCGGCGGAACTGGTGGCGGAGATCCGGGTGCCGGAGCGGCCGTCTGGCGGGGCGGTGGCGTATGGTGGGCCGGTGAGTCTGGGGACGAGCGGGATGGTGAAGGCGCGGGTGCTGCAGAACGGGACGTGGTCGCCGTTGAGTGAAGCATTTTTCGTTGTGGGGGTGCCGGCGAGTGCGGGCAAGCTGGTGATCAGCGAGATGAGTTACAATCCGCTGCCGAGTGCTGCGGAGACGGCGGCTGGGGTGGTGTCGAACCAACTGGAGTTCATTGAGCTGATGAATGTATCTGGGGATGCGGTGGAGTTGGGCGGGTGCCGGTTTGGGGCGGGGATCACGTTTGATTTCGGGCTGAACAGTGCGGTGCAGCGGCTGGAGGCTGGGCAGCGGATGCTGATTGTGTCTGATGCGGCGGCGTTTGCGGCGAGGTATCCGGGGGTGGCGGTGGCGGGGGTGTTTCAGGCGGGGACGAACCTATCGAATGGGGGGGAACGACTGTCGTTGCTGGCGGCGGATGGGAATGCGGTATTTGATTTCAGTTATGGGGATTCGAGTCCATGGCCGAAGGCGGCGGATGGGCAGGGGTACACGCTGGTGCTGATCCGGCCGGAGACGAATCCTGATCACGGGGTGGCGACGAACTGGCGAGCGAGTGGTGGATTGAACGGGACGCCTGGCGGGAGTGACGGCGAGAGTTTTGCGGCGTGGGCGGCGCGGACTGGTCAGCCTGCGGATCCTGCGCTGGATGCGGACCGGAATGGGCTGGCGGCGATTGTGGAGTACGGGCTGGGATTGACGCCGAGTGCGACTGGGGCGGCGGGGGTGGTGTCGGCGCGGCTTGAGCCGGTGTCGGTGAATGGGGTGACGGACAGTTATCTGGTGATGCGGGTCCGGTGGAGTCGGGTGGCGGATGACGTGGTGGTGGTGCCGGAGTTTGCGACTGCGCTGGGTGGGTGGCAGGCATTGGTACACGAGACCGAGCCACGGCGGGTGCTGCCTGGGGGGATGGAGGAGGCGACGTACCGGGCACCGGTGCCGGAGGCGGTGCTGCCGCGGGCGCAGGTGCGGGTATCGGTCCGTTCGCGGCCGTGATCAGACTTGTTCTTCGCGTCGGGCGCAGAGCCAGAGGAGATCGCTGAGGCGATTGAGGAAGGCGATGACCTCGGGCGGGGCGGGTTCGCCGGTGGAGGCGAGGGCGGTGGCGGAGCGTTCGGCGCGTCTGGCGATGCAGCGGGTCATTTCGAGCCATGCGGCGCCTTGGAGCCCGCTGGCACCGGGGGTGGACCAGCCTTTGAAGCCATTGGGGAAGGCGGCTTCCTGTTCTGCGGCTTCTGCGGTGAGGCGATCGACGTGGGCGGTGGTGATGGTAGCGAAGCCTGAGGAGGCGTAGCGTTCTGCGTTTTCGGGGCCAGCGGAGAGCATGCCCATGACGGCGATGAGGTCGTGCTGGGCTCTGGCGATGATGGCGCGGATGTCGTCGCGCTGGACGGAGATGCGAGCGAGGCCGAGGGCGGCGTTGAGTTCATCGGCGTCGCCGACGGCGTGGAGCCTGGGGTGGTCCTTGGCGACCCGGCTGCCGAGGAGGAGATCGGTCTGGCCGGAGTCGCCGCGGCGGGTCGTGATGGAGAGAGGCATGAGGCACAGCTTACGTTTGAGGAGGCTGCGGGGTTGCTCCGGCGTTGCCGGGGGAGGGGTTCAGAGTGGGCGGCGGCCTTGAATGACGCGGATGAGGATGACGATGAGTGCGACGACGAGGAGGATGTGGATCAGCCCGCCCATGGTGGTGCTGGTGACGAGTCCGAGGATCCAGAGGATGACGAGGACGATGGCGACGGTCATTAACATAAAATTGGAGGAGAGGAGAGTTGGAGGGGGGAGGGTTGCCGGGGGCGGAGGGAGGCCGCGCCCCGGCGGGATGCTGATGGGTCAGCGGGTCGAGTTCACGATGCCGTCACCGGCGCGTTCGACGTCACGGCCGACGCCGCG
>JAIXVE010000189.1 GCA_027483175.1 Verrucomicrobiaceae bacterium
CCTTCCCGCCACAGGGCTTTGACACGCGGCCACCAGTGACTACTGATGCCGCCCTTTGCAAAACCAACCAGCCAATCCATGAGCAACGACACCAGCCATCCTCACGCCTTCCAGGCCGAAGTCCGGCAACTGCTGGACATCGTCATCAACTCTCTCTACACCGACCGCGAAATCTTCCTCCGCGAGTTGGTCTCCAACGCCTCCGACGCTCTCGAAAAGCTGCGCCACCATAAACTCACCGGCGACTCCGTCACCGACGCCGACCTCCCACTCGAAATCACCATCTCCACCGACGAAGCCGAACGCACCATCACCATCGCCGACTCCGGCATCGGGATGACCCGCGACGAACTCGTCCAGAACCTCGGCACCATCGCCCACAGCGGCACCAAAGCCTTCCTCCAATCCCTCGAAGCCGGTGCCTCCGCCGCCGGCAACGTCATCGGTAAATTCGGCGTCGGCTTCTACAGCGTCTTCATGGTCGCAGAAAAAGTCGAGGTCTTCACCCGCTCATGGCAACCCGATAGCGAAGCCCTCTGCTGGACCAGCGACGGCCGCACCGGCTACTCCATCGACGCCGCTCCCGGCCAGTCCCGCGGCAGCCGCATCGTCATCCGCCTCCGCGAGGAACACGCCGACTTCGCACGCAAATGGCAGGCTCAGGAACTCCTCAAACGCTACTCCAACTTCGTCCCCTTCCCCATCCTCCTCGACGGCGACCGGGTCAATACCGTCGAAGCCCTCTGGCTCAAAAACCGCAACGAGGTCACCGACGAACAATACAGCGAATTCTACAAGTTCATCGCCCACGCATGGGACGAACCCCGCTACCGCCTGCACTTCAACGCAGACGCCCCGCTCGTCATCAACTCCCTCGTCTTCGTCCCTCAGGAAAACCCCGAACCATGGGGCATGGGCCAATCCGACCCCGGCGTCGCCCTCTACTGCCGCCGCGTCCTCATCGACGCTCACCCCAAGGGCCTCCTCCCGGAATGGCTCCGCTTCCTCCGCGGCGTCATCGATAGCGATGACCTCCCGCTCAATATCTCCCGCGAAACCATGCAGGACAGCGCCCTCGTCCAGAAACTCGGGGACGTCATCACCAAGCGCTTCCTCAAATTCCTCGACGGCGAAGCCAAATCCGATCCTGACAAATACCGCGATTTCTACTCCCAGTTCAGCCGCTTCATCAAGGAAGGCATCGTCACCGACCAGAAACACCGCGAAGCCCTCGCCAGACTCCTGCGCTTCGAAAGCAGCATGACGGACGCAGGCACTCTAACCTCTCTCGACGAATACCTCACCCGCCAGAAGGACGGCCAGGACGTCATCTACTTCCTCCAGGCACCCAGCCGCAGCGCCATCGAAAACGGCCCGTACCTCGAAGCCTTCAAAACCCGCGGGCTCGAAGTCATCTACTTCACCGAACCAGTCGACGAATACATCGCCAGTTCCCTCAAGGACTACAGCGGCAAAACCCTCGTCGCCGCAGACGCCGACAACCTCGAACTGCCTGACGCCCCGGAACCGGAAGGCGAAAGCCTCTCCGCCGCCGACAGCGAGGCCTTCTGCCAGTGGATGCAGGAAACCCTCGGCGACGGCGTCAAGGAAGTCGTCGTCTCCAAACGCCTCAGCGACAGCCCAGTCGTCGCGCTCCTCCCGGACGAAGCACGCATGGGCCCCCAGATGCGCGCCATGCTCCGCACCATGAAACAGGAAGCCCCGGCCCCGAAGGTCCGCCTCGAAATCAACCCGCGCCACCTCCTCATCCGCCGTCTCTTCCAGGCCCGCTCATCCCGCCCGGAAGCCGCACAACTCCTCGCAGGCCAGCTCCTCGACACCGCCCTTCTCAGCGCCGGTCTCGTCGAAGACCCCCGCAGTCTCGTCCAGCGCGTCCACAAGGTCATGGCCACCGCCCTCGAATAACCAACGGTTGTCAAAACACCCCAGCGGCGCGACCCCACAGTCATGAACCCTTCCTCCAGAACCCTCCGGATCTACGCAGTCCTGCTCCTCGCCATCGGCGCAGCCAGCGTCCTCTTCGACCCAATCGCCAAAGCCGTCACGCTCTACGCAGAGGGCAAAACCG
Organism: Verrucomicrobiaceae bacterium; assembly: GCA_027483175.1. Lineage (GTDB taxonomy): Bacteria > Verrucomicrobiota > Verrucomicrobiia > Verrucomicrobiales > V1-33 > V1-33. The sequence continues at coordinate 2,090 of JAIXVE010000189.1, forward strand.
GGCTCATCGTCTGTGGGATCGCCGCCGCCCTCGCCGTCACCTTCTCCCGCCTCATCGCCAGCGGTACCTCATGGGCCCGCTGGGCCGGTCTCGCCCTCAGCTTCATTCTGCTATCCTATTGCGGCCCCAAAGCCTTCAGTCTCGCCAAGGCCGTCTCCGCCGGCACCGAGAAAGGCCACATCTGGTATAAGGCCACTCTCTTCGCCATCATCGCCGTCGTCTCCCTCTGGGCCACCGTCAGCCAGTTCGTCAACGCCCGGCAGAACGACCCGTCGCCGCGCGCATGAACGCGCCCTCCCGCCCGCCGCGGAAATTCAATCCGCACCCGTTCGCCTATCATCAGGAAATCGACCTCGAAGTCACCACCCTGACGAACATGGGCCAGGGCCTCGGCCGCATCGACGGCTGGGTCGTCCTCGTCCCCTTCGCCCTCCCCGGCGAAACCATCCGCGCCCGGGTCTACCGCAACGACAAGAACTTCAGCGAGGCCGATCTCGTCGAAGTCCTCGTCCCGTCCCCGCACCGCGTCACCCCTGTCTGCCCGCTCTTCACCAACTGCGGCGGCTGCCAATACCAGCACCTCGCCTACTCCGAACAGCTCGTCTGGAAACGTCAGCAGGTCCAGGAACTCCTCCGCCACATGGCCAAGGTCGACCTCCCCGTCGAACCAGTCACCGCCTCGCCCCGCGAATACCACTACCGCTCCAAGATCACCCCGCACTTCGACGTCCCCAAAGACGGAGCCGTCGGAGCCATCGGCTTCCTCCGCCACGGCCGTCGCCAGGAACTCGTCGACGTTCCCGCCTGCGCCATCGCCACCGAAGCCATCAACGAGGCCCTAACCACCGCTCGCCGCTCGGCCCACGAATCCACATGGAAACGCGGTGCCACGCTCCTCCTCCGCGAGGCCAATGGCAAGGTCTTCACCGATACCCGCGCCGAAGCCGAAGAATCCGTCGGCCCCCTGACGTTCCGCTTCCTCGCCGGCGACTTCTTCCAGAACAATCCCTTCATCCTCGAACGCTTCGTCCGTTACGCCGTCGACGAAGCCCATGCCTCCGGCGCAGATCACCTCGTCGACGCCTACTGCGGCAGCGGTCTCTTCAGTCTCTTCGCCGCTCAGGTCTTCAACTCCGTCACCGGTGTCGAAATCTCCGCCACCGCCGTCGAACGCGCCTCCGCCAACGCCACGCTCAACGGGCTCTCGAACTGCACATTCATCGCCGGCAGCGCCGAAGCCGTCTTCGCAGGCATCTCCTCCGCGCCTGACAAAACCGCCGTCATCATCGACCCGCCACGCCGCGGCAGCGACGAAATCTTCCTCCAGCAGCTCTTCGCCTTCCGCCCCCGCAGGGTCGTCTACGTCAGTTGCAACCCAGCCACCCAGATGCGCGACCTCCGTTCCTTCATGGAATCAGGCTACCAACCCGTTAGGGTCCAGCCCTTCGATCTCTTCCCGCAGACCAAACACCTCGAGTGCGTCATTACTCTCGACCGCGTCTGATACACCTTCCCGCCCCCGCCGTGGACTCCCTCCTCCTCACCGGCTTCGAACCCTTCGGCGGCGACTCCAGAAACCCCTCCGGCGAAATCGCCGCTGCCCTCGATGGCACCGTCCTCCACGGCAGAATCCTCATCCATTCCCTCGTCCTCCCCGTCGCCACCAAGGCCGCATGGCAACTCACTGTCGCCGCCGTCCGCCGCACCAAACCCAGCTGGATCGTCGCCACCGGCGTCGCACCCCGCGCCCTGATCACCCCGGAATCACAAGCCGTAAACTGGTGCGACTACCGCATCCCTGACAACTCCGGAATCATCCGCCGCGACCAACCCGCCGTCCCCGGCACCCGCCGCATCTACCGCACCGCCGTCGACACTAACAATCTCGTCGCCGCCATCCGCGCCCTCGGCATCCCCGCCGAAACCAGCGACGACGCCGGCCGCTTCGTCTGCAACGACTTCTACACCCACCTCCTCCGCCTCACCAGCCGCCCCACCCACCGCGCCGCCGGACGATCCCTCTTCGTCCACGTCCCGAAAATCCCCGAAATGGGCGGCAACCCCCCATTCCTCCCGCTCGCAGACACCCATCGCGGCCTCGTCGCTCTCCTCACCGCTCTCACTCACCCGCACGATTGAGGTTGATTCCTCACCGCCGCAACCCATGACGGGATCATGACACTGATCGATGGAAAAGCCGTTTCACGGAAAGTCCTTGAAGAATGCCGCGCAGACATCGCCGCCATGAAAGCTCAAGGCGTCGTCCCCGGCCTCGCCGTCGTCATCGTCGGCGATGACCCCGCCTCCCAGGCCTACGTCGGTTCCAAGGTCCGCACCTGTGGCGATCTCGGCCTCTTCTCACGCCACATCGCCCTCCCCGCCGCCACTTCTCAGGACGAACTCCTCGCCGTCGTCGCCGACCTCAACGCCGACCCCGCCGTCCACGGCATCCTCGTCCAATCACCCCCTCCTCCCCACATCAACGAGGCCGCCGTCGTCCGCGCCATCCGCCCGGACAAAGACGTCGACGGCTTCCACCCGGAAAATGTCGCCCGCCTCGCCCTCGAAGACCCCGCCGCCTTCGTCCCCTGCACCCCCCTCGGCTGCCAGCGGCTCCTCATCGAATACGGCATCGAAACCGCCGGAGCCCGCGTCGTCATCATCGGCCGCTCCATGATCGTCGGCAAACCCCTCGCCCTCCTCCTCATGGCCCGCGGCAAAGGCGGCGACGCCACCGTCACCGTCGCCCACTCCCGCACCCGCAACCTCCCAGCAGTCTGCCGCGACGCCGATATCCTCATCGCAGCCATCGGCCGCCCGGAATTCGTCACCGCTGAATTCGTCAAAGACGGTGCCGTCGTCATCGACGTCGGCATCAACCGCGTCACCGACCCAACCGCCAAGAACGGCTACCGCATCGTCGGCGATGTCAACTTCGCCGACGTCTCCCCTCGCTGCGCCGCCATCACCCCAGTCCCCGGCGGCGTCGGCCCCATGACCATCGCCATGCTCATCTCCAATACCCTCAAAGCCGCCCGCCTCCAACACGGGCTTGCGTCCTGACCCGATTCCCGCTTCAAACAGGGCTCCCTTTCCCAACCATCTTTCCCAACACCCTTTCCCAACCCCCAACTCCCCCCTCCCTATGCCCGTCATCAAAAAAATCATCAACAACCCCAACAACTGCGCCGCCGAACTCCTCGACGGTCTCGTTGAAGCCTACGACGGTTCCTGCATCAAGGTCGGCCGCGGCTGCATCGTCAAAAAAGACATCCCCGCTGGTAAGGTCGCCCTCCTCGTCGGCGGCGGCTCCGGCCACGAACCCATCTACCACGGCCTCGTCGGCCACAACCTCGCCGACGGAGCCGCCTGCGGTGACATCTTCGCCGCCCCACCCCCAGACATCGTCCTCGAAGGCGCTCAGGCCGTGAATCGCGGCAAGGGCGTCCTCTTCCTCTACGGCAACTACGCCGGCGATGTCCTCAACTTCGACATGGGCGCTGAACTCGCCGCAGAAGAAGGCATCGAAGTCAAAACCGTCCTCATCACCGACGACCTCGCCAGCGCCCCTCCCGACCGTAAAGGCGACCGCCGCGGCATCGCAGGCCTCGTCCCCATCGTCAAACTCGCAGGCGCTGCCGCAGCCACCGTCGACTCCCTCGACGAACTCGCACGCATCGCCACAAAGGCCAACGACATGACCCGCTCCGTCGGCGTCTCCATGTCCCCAGGCTCCATCCCAGCCACCGGCCACCCCACCTTCGAAATCGACGACGACAAAATCGGCCTCGGCATGGGCATCCACGGCGAAAAAGGCGTCGGCCTCATCCCCATGACCACCGCCGATGACCTCGTGCCACAACTGCTCGACCTCCTCTTCAAAGACGATCTCGCCTTCAACCAAGGCGACGAAGTCGTCCTCCTCGTCAACAGTCTCGGCTCCACCACCATGATGGAACTCCTCATCGTGAACCGCACCGTCAAGAAAATCCTCGCCGACCGCGGCCTCCACGTCCACGACACCATCATCGGGCCCCTCGTCACCTGTCAGGAAATGTCAGGCTTCTCCATCAGCCTCACAAAACTCGACCCGGAACTCAAGCGCCTCTGGGACCTCTCCTGCGAAAGCGTCTGCTACACCAAACTCGGCAACGAACCATAATCGTTCGCCCCATCCCTTCCCCGCAAAGCCTGCTGGAGCTCGTCGCTTCAGCAGGCTTTCTGCTTTGCCTCACTCGGCAACCACCGCCGCCCGCGCGTTGTCAATCGTCGCACCCGTCTTCTCCAGATAGTAATCATACCCGCCCGCATACGACGTCACCTTCCCGTTGTTGATGTGCAGCACCCGCGTCGCCAGCGACCGGATGAAGTGCACGTCGTGACTGATGAACACCAGCGTCCCCTCGTACCGCTGCAACGCTAGGATCAGCCCTTCAATCCCCCAGATGTCCAAGTGCGTCGTCGGCTCGTCCATCAGCATCAGATTCGGCGGATCGATCAGGAACTTCACCAGATTGAGCCGGCTCTTCTCCCCACCAGACAGCACCTTGCACTTCTTAAAGACTTCCTCCCGCCGGAACAGAAATGACCCCAGAATCGCCCGCGCATCATCATCCCTCAGCTCCGGCGAACAACGCTTCAACTCCTCAACCACCGTGCACTCCGGGTCCATCGTGTCCCCGCGATGCTGCGAAAAATACCCCAGCCGCGCATTCGTCCCCAAGCGCCGCTCACCCTTCAGGATCGGCAGTTCCCCCGCCAGAATCTTGATCAGCGTCGACTTCCCAGCCCCGTTAGGCCCCACCAGCACCGTCTTCTCCCCACGCTCGATCTCCAGATCAAGATCCTCGTAAATCTTCCGCGTCCCGTACGCCTGATGAACCCCGTTCAGCTGCACCATCCGCTGACCACCCCGCGCCGGCTGCGGGAAATTGAACCGGAACGCCTTCCGCAACGGCGCTGGCTTCTCCAGCTTCTCCATCTTCGCCAGTTGCTTCTCGCGGCTCTGCGCCTGCGACGCCTTCGACGCCACCGACCGGAACCGCTCGATGAAATCCTGAATCTGCTCGATCTCCTTCTGCTGGTTCCGGTACGCCTGCATCGTCCGCTCCCACGCCTCCTCCTTCTGCTTCAGATAGGACGAGTAATTCCCCGTCCACTGCGTCAGCTTCGCATTGTCGATCTCATAGATCTTCTCAATGATCTCATCCATGAAATCGCGGTCGTGCGAAATCATCAGCACCGCCCCTGGATAGTGCTTCAGATAACTCCGGAACCACAGCAGCGACAGCAGATCAAGGTGGTTCGTCGGCTCGTCCAGCAGCAGCAGATCCGGCTCGATCACCAGCAGCCGCGCAAGGTGCGCACGCATCACCCAGCCACCGCTGAACTCCCGCGCCGGCCGCGTGAAATCCTCTTCCTTGTACCCGAACCCACGCAGAATCTTCCGCGCCCGCGCCTCCGCCTGCGGATTCTGCAGCGCCTCATGCTTCGCCTGCGCATCAAAATACGCCGGCGCACTCACATCCCCGCGCTTCTCATGCTCCTGAAGAATCGCCTCCAACCGATCCATCTCCCCGGCCTTCCCAGTCGCAATGTCCAGCACCGTCTCCTCACCCACAGGCTCTCCCTCCTGCGCCAGATACCCTAGCGAGGTCCACTCATCCCGGTTCACCTCCCCCGAATCCGCCGTGTCCGTTCCCAGAATCAGCGAAAACAACGTGGACTTGCCCGCCCCGTTCGGCCCGACCAGCGCCACGCGCTCGCCGTAATTCACCGTCATGTCCGCCCCCTGAAAAAGGACGCGGGCATTGAACGACTTGGTGACTTTGCGGCTCGTTAGCATGGAATTGTTTTTGTCAGGTCGCCGGTTCAGCAGCTGATGCCGCTTTCAATCACGGCAACCGCATTGTGACTGTGTATACTTTCGAAATTCTCAGCCCTCGCTCGCCACCCCAGCACCCCTTCAAGCCGCGCCACCCGCACCCCGATCTCCCTCACCAGATCCTCCACAAACACCGGATTGTCATAGGCCCGCTCCGTCACAAACTTCTCGTCCGGCCGCTTCAGCAGGCTGAATAACTCGCAACTCGCCGCCTCTTCCACCAGCCCGATCAGCACATCCGGCCACACCGGCGCCGCCGTCTCCACCGTCAGCGTCGCATACCCTCGCTGATTGTGCGCCCCTCGCTCGCTGATCGCCTTCGAACACGGACACAGCGTCGCCACCGGCACCGTCACACTCGTCAGAAGTCTCACCCCCTCCGCACGGTCCGTCACCTCCCACACCACCTCGTAATCCACATACCCACCACCACCCGTCACCGGCGCTCGCTTCTCAATAAACCACGGAAACCTCAATTCCACCTGCGCCTCGTCCGCTCCCAATCGCTCCCTCAACCTCCCCGCCAGCGCCAGCACCCCAGCCGCATCCATCGCCCGACTCGCCTCATGCATCTCCTCAACAAACCGACTCATGTGCGTCCCACGCTGACTCGCAGGCACCGCCACCGTCAGCGCCGCCGTCGCCACCGTATGCACAACCCCTCCCTCCGGTCGCGGAATCGCTACAGGATACCTCAACGCACTGATCCCAGCTCGGCTGATCGCCAGTCCGCGCGTGTCCCGCTCGCTTTGCGTGTCTTTTAAACTCATGAACGCCACACTCAAAATGCGTCAGGGGCGCAAATCCTTACGCCCCTGACCAGAAAAACAGAATACTGTCGCGGGTAGCCCCGCAGCCCTTCAGGGATGCAGATTGACCGCACGCGAACGCTTGATCTCACGCGTGATCTTCCGGTGCATCCAGGCAGAAATCCCAGTCAGGCGACGTGGAAGAATCTTCCCAGTCTCCGTCGTGAATTTCGCCAGATAGTCAGGATGCTTGTGGTTGATCTTGTCAATCTTGATGTCCAAACGGCGGCGCGGCATGCGCTTGTTCGCCTTCCGGAAATTGATCAGTCGCTGCGGTGTCTTAGGAAGCATGGCGTCAAATAGTTGAAATTCGATTCAGTCGCAGTCTCAGCGCACTTCACGGTGCACCGTCCGCTTCTGCATGAACGGGTTGAACTTCACCTTCTCAAGACGGCCCGGGGTCCGAACGCTCTTCTTGTTGCGGGTGGTGACATAACGCGACGGAGACTTACCGGCAGGCCGGGCTTCCGTGCATTCGAGAATGATGATTTCGCGGGGCATTTGATGAAAGGATCGTCGGGTTCATGGACGGCAGCCTGCCGTCAGCGGGCGGCGAGACTAAATCAGTCGTCCGACTTTTCAACTGTTTCTTTTCCACCCTCTTCATCATCCTCATCGTCGTCGTCAGAATCCATCAGACCAAACAACGACCGCACCGAACGCCGTCCGCCATTCGCCGCCACCTCCCGCTCGTACTCCGCCTGACACTCCACCGTGAACCGCGCAAACGGCAGCGCCTCAAGACGCATCTGGGGGATCTTCTTGTTCGACATCTCGCAGATCCCGTACGTCCCAGCCTCAATCCGCTTCAGCGCATCCTCAATCTCATACAGCGCATCCTGCTCCTTCGAAAGAAGGCTCAACGCAAAATCACGGTCGTACGCATCACTCCCCGCATCCGCCTGGTGCATCCCGAACGCCGACGCATCACTCCCCTCAGCTCGCGCCCGGATCGTCTCGTTCGCCATCCCCGTCACACTGTCCACCAGCGAATCCTTCAACTCCAGCAGCCGCGTCTTCTGCTTCTTGATGAACGTGTTCATCGGAATCTCCGGCTCCGGCACCCAGCCGTCATCCACAATCGGCTTCCGAATCGGCCCAGTCGGCAGATTCGTCTTCACCGTCGGCTTCAACGACGACGCCTTCGTCACCGACTCAACCTTCTTCTTCACCGCAGCAGGCTTCGCCGCCGCTTCCTTCACCACCTTCGCAGGCGCAGCCGCCGCCACCGGCTTCTCCCCACCCTTTTCCTCTGGCTTTTCAGCACTCTTGCTCGCCTTCGTGCCTTCCGGCGCAGGCTTCTTCTCCGGCTTGGCGGATGACTTTTCCGAAGCAGCAGCCTTCTTGCCTTTGGCCGGCGATTCTGCCTTCTCAGCAGCGGGTTTCGTTTTGGAGGACATCGTAAGAGAAAAATTCGGGAACTTCTAAAGAACGGCAGACGCCGGATTTGGGACGGGAAAAAACCTCCAGCTCTCGCCTTCGGCCAACCCGGAAAAGGGGCGGGATAATTAGCGCGGCAGCGACCTGACGCAACTGGTTTTCAACACCCCCCGCCATGATAAGCTCACCGGCGGCATCGCGTTTGAGGTCGGGTGTCCTGCGCCCTCTTCGATCTCGACCAGACTCTCCTGCCCTACGATACGCAGGCCCTCTTCTGCAATTACGTCCTCCGTCGCGAAGGCTGGCGCCGCGCCTACCCAGCCGTCTTCCTCCCCGCCCTCCCCCTCCGCGCCCTCCGCATCCTCAGCACCCGCAACCTCAAACGCGTCTTCCTCTCCTACCTCTGGAAAATGCCGCGCTCCCGTCTCACCGAACTCGCCCACGCCTTCGCCGAACAGGAAGTCCCACCGCTCCTCTACCCCCAGGTCGCCGCTGAAATCGAACGCCACCGCAAGGCCGGCCGCACGCTCATCCTCAACACCGCCAGCCCGGACATCTACGCCAACGCCATCGGCCGCGTCCTCGGCTTCGACCACACCATCGCCACCAAGGTCCGCTTCTCCCGCGACCCGCTCCCGCTCATCCCGGACATCGACGGCCCCAATAACAAAAACGACGCCAAACTGAAGGCCATGCGCCACCTCATGCCCGTCGACCTCTCCCTCCCCCTTCCCGGCTCATGGGCCTACTCCGACAGCAAGGCCGACCTCCCCATGCTCCGTTTCGTCGAGCACCCCGTCGTGGTCAATCCAGACCCATTCCTCGAATCCGTCGCCCTCGAAGAACACTGGGAAATCATGCGCCCCCACCGCCCCCAGAAAAACCGGCTCGCCTTCGCCCTCGACTGCGCCCGTCAATCCCTCGGGCTCTGGACGCCGCCGCCGCTCACCGCCGCCTGACCGCCGGACGCCCCGCCGCCGCGGCGTGCATCTCCTCAATCATGCTGTTCACCGGAATCCCCCCGATCCGGTAACCTTCATCCTCCGTCAGCAGATCGCACGACCGCGTCAATCCGCGCCGCACCGTCACGCCCGTCACTGTCTCGCCGCCCAGTCGCTGCCCGACCACCACCTCACCCGCCCGCACCCCATCAATCCGGTGCATCCGGCACGCCTCCACCGCACCTCCCCCGGAAAACGACACCCTCACAAATTCCGTCGCCGGCTGCTCCATGTAGACATGCTTCTGCAGCACCCGCACCGCGCCGCCCCGAAACCCGGTCACCACATCCCCCGCCGTCAGCAGCGCCACACACTTCGGTCCCTCCGGCGTGTCGATCATCGCATCCTCCGGCAGGCACGCCAGCGCCATCTTCACCCCCGCAAACGGCAGCGCCGTCCGCACCAGCGGCGCTATCAACCCGCAGCCGCTCATCGAGCACACCGCCGCAGTCAGCAGAAAAATGGAACCGGAAAACTTAAATGACATCGCGCAGTCCGTGCCATCGGCCCCATCGCGGTTCCGGCAACGGCAGAAATCACCCCAACTCCCCCGCCACTCAGAACCCCCCAGACGCCAGCAATCCATCCACCACCCGCCGCACCGGCCCCGGCATCGCCAGCACCGCCGCCTCCGCCACCCTCACCCATTCCTCCCCCGACTCCGCCTCCACCCCCGGCGCATCATAAACACAGTACGTGATCCGATAATGCGTCACCGCACAGTTCGTCCGCGAAAGCAGCGGCAGCGGCGGATCCGTCACCGCCCCCTCACTCCGCAACGGCAGTCGCCACAACCCCCGCCGCCGCGATCCCGTCTCCCGCGCCAGCAGAATCTTCCCACCCCGCACCGCAAACAACGCGTGCTCGGTCACGGCCACCACCTCCCGCCGCGCCCGACGCCGCGGCCGCAACTCCGCCTCAGGCCCCGCCGACACACAGAACTCCCTCACCGGACACGCCTCGCAATCCGGCCGCCGCGGGGTGCAAACCCGCTGCCCTAACTCCATTAGCGCACTGTTCCCTTCCCGCGGATGCTCCGGGTCCTTCAATTCCTCCGCCCACGCCCACATCGTCCGCATCCCCTCAGGCCCGTTGCTCTCCCCATCCCACCCGAACAGCCGCGCAAAAACCCTGACAATATTCCCGTCCACGATCGCCGCCGGCCGCCCGTACGCAAACGACAGCACCGCCCCCGCCGTGTACCGCCCCACCCCAGGCAGCGCCGCAATAGCTTCCTCACTCTCCGGAAACCGCCCGCCATGCTCCCTCACCACCACCGCCGCCGCTTTCTGCAGGTTCCGCGCCCGCGCATAATACCCTAACCCTTCCCACATCTTCAGCAGCACTTCCTCCGGAGCCGCCGCCAGCGCCGCCACATCCGGAAACCGCTCCATCCATCGCCCGTAATACCCGCGCCCCAGCACCGTCGCAATCTGCGTCTGCTGCAGCATCACCTCCGACACCAGCACCGCATACGGATCCCGCGTCCGCCGCCACGGATAGTCCCGGCCTTCCTTCACAAACCACGCCACCAGCGCCGCCCGCAACGCCGGCACTCGCTCCGCTTCCAGCGGCAACCGAACCTCAGCGCGCTCCTTCGGCATTTCGGCTCGTCGGATCAGCATTCCTCGGCGCTATCGGGATCGCTTCCAGGGTCTTCACCGCAAATCCCCCGTCCGCCTGCTCCACCACCTCATACCGGTGCCGCTCCGCTTCCTCCTGCCACGACCACGCCGCCACCGCCTCCCGCCGCCCGTCCACCGCCGCCGTCAGACTCGAAATCTGCAATATCAGCGGCGCAATCCCCGTCGATTCATCAAAAATCCGCACCTTGCCCGCAGCCGCGCCCACCACCAGCCGCCGATAGTGAAACACCGGCAGATCCGGCGCATTGAACTGCTTCTCAAACTCCGCCTCCGCCTGCTCCATCTTCTCCCCGATCGTAATCGTCAGCCCCCTCACCTCCTTCCGCCGCGGACACTCCCCTAGCACATGCTTCAGCACCGCCGCCGCCGCCGGCGACTGCAGCACCTCACGGTCCGTCGCCGCCTGCTTCGGCCGCGGCGAACAGTCACTCAGCAACACAACCGCAGCAGCGGCACCGGCAATGGATCGGATCATCATGTCAGAAGTCTAAATAAATTTCAGTGCGCCGGTTCCTCGACCGCCCCGCCGGATTGTCCGCCCCGTCATCCCGCCGGTTCGGATCCAGCGGCGCAGTCGCCCCGAAACCATACGTCTCCACCTGTGCAGCCCGCACCCCAAGTCCCGCAAGCCGCTTCCGCACATTCGCAGCCCGTTCCTGCGACAGCCGGAAATTCAAATCCTCTCCCCCCACATCATCCGCATGCCCAGAAATCCTCAGCTTCCGCGCCGGATCCGACTTCAGCAGCGCCGCCACAATCTCCAACTGCTGCAGCGCCCGAGGATGCAGCGCCGCACTCCCGAACTCAAAGTAAACCACAAGGCTCTCCCCACCCGACGGCGACTTCACCACCGGGGTGTAAAACACACTCCCCGCCTTCGTCGCCTTCACATACCCCTCCAGCATCCGGGTGAAATCCAGCGCCTCCACCCGCCACGTCCCGTCCGCCAGCTCCTGCATCTCCAGCCCGATCTCACTCTCCAGCCCCTTCTCCGCCGATCGCACCCGCGCAATCGCCCACGCCGTCCCCTTGCCCCCAGCCGTCACCACCACCGGCCTCTCCCCATCCATCGCATACTCCCCCTCCTCAAACACAATGCACAACCCCGCCAGCTTCTCGTGCGTCACCTTCTCCTCGTTCGTCAGCGCCCGCGCCTTCCGAAAATCCCGGCCCAGCACCGCCCCCAGAAAATCCGCCGCCCGACTCAACGCATCGTCCCCCGCCCGCAACGGTTCCGCATCCAGCAGCACGCCGCGCCCGCGCAATCGCTCCAACCCAGCCGCCACCAGCACCGCCGGAATCCGGAACGCCTCCACCCGCCAGCCCAGCTTCGCATCACGCTTCAAATCCACCTCCGGCATCGCCGGCACCACCAATCCTCCCGCCACCGCCGGCTCCAGCACCAGCGCATGCCTCGACATCCCCCCAGCCGTCCCCACCGCCCGCCACCTCGCCCCCGCAGCCTCCGCCACCCGACACCCCCCACTCGCCAGCAGATGCCGGATGAATTGCGCAGGAGCCTCCTGCCCAGCCGAACCCGCCAGCGCCATCGCTTCCTCCACCCGTCCCTCCGCCAGCCCACCACCAATCGCCTCCAGCAACTGCCCCGGCGTCCCATAATAAGCCACCTTCGCCGCCGCCACCCGCGGCTTCACCACCGCAGGCACCACCTTCGCCACCACCGGCTGTGCCTTCGCCCCCCCCACCGCACCCCCAGACTTCCGATCCAGCCACGTCGGCAGCGTAAACAGAAAAAAGAACAGCACCGACAACCCCACAATCCCCACAAACACCAGCACCGGGGTCGCTGCCGCACCTCGCTCACCAGTTCGTTTCATAGTTGCCTTCACGTCCATTCAGTAACGCCCCACCCTACCCCCACCACCACCGAAATGCAAAAACCTCCCCGCATTTCCCCACAGCATCCAAACCCCCAACCCCCACCCCGCCCCCAACCTCAATACCCGAGCCAAAAGTGGCACGGGCATCCTGCCTGTGACCCCAACGCCTGAATCTCCGAATCGAAGCCCGAGCCAAAAGATCGGGTCGCCCTGGCGGGATTGCGCCCGCCAGCGCGGCCTCGAAGAGCCCTGTCTCATTGCCCCTCACGCACTCCGACCCTATGTAACAAGGCCGTCCCGGCCTCGTGTCCCAACGGGACACCGTATACCAGCCCAGAGCACCGCTCTGGGTCCCCCCAGCACCCCTCTCCGGCGTTCTGAAGGAACGCCGCATACCCCCACATCGAAAAGGCCGCGCGGCCTCGAAGAGCAGTGGGGCCTCGAAGAGCCCTGTCTCATTGCCCCTCACGCACTCCGCCCCCCGCAACAAGGCCGTCCCCGCCTTGCCACAGCCCCAGCGAACCACCCCCAACCGCCCTCTCATCGCCCCATTCACCCTCGACCCGTTTCCCATCGGGACACCTTATGTCAGAGCACCGCTCTGGGTCCGCCAACACCGCCCATTCAACCTCCGCCCGCACCCCAATCCCAAAGGGATTGCGTCCCCAAGCCCAGGGTTGGACTGCGGCACGCAGACCTACCCTGGGTCCCTCCCCAACAAATTCCCAACCCCACCGGAGTTGCGTCCCCGCCGCAATTGCGCGACACACCCCCACCCTCACGAACGCCGCTTGAGCACCAACCACAGCAGTCCCATCGCAGCCATGCCCCCTACCACTATGATGTTCCAAGACATCCGTGAACTTGGTTCTTCACTCGGAACCTTGGCGTCATGAGTGACCCTCTTGACCCTATCAGTGGCTGTGGAATCTCCAAGTTTCGATTGTATCATCTTCACTAGCTCCTCAAAAGAAAGGCTTTTGAGAGTTTCATCCAGCGCTTCATTCCGTCGATACGTAGACGCACCGGAGGTCCAAACCGACCAATCGAAACAGTAGCTCACCCATTTACCTCCCTTGATGGAGCCGAGGAACACCGCTCGTTTCCCATACCACTCAGCTTGTTGAATCTGCCGGATAAAATCATCGTATTTGGTCGGCATCATGGGCCCGCCTCCTTCAAAATAACGCCACGCCAATCCGGAGGTCTCATCGACCATGATTTCCTCGTTCGGCTTTGCTGCCCCCTTGAGTGACGTTTCCACAACGAGGATGAATTGCCCTTGCCGCCCTTGTTTGACCATCCCCGTGACAACAGTCTTCGCGTCCGCTAGGTGTTTATCAAAGTCTTGAATCGCAACATTGGCTATTGTCGAGAATTTCATCGAAAGCATGACCACCAAAAAGACTAGTCCATGCACAAACCGGGCGTTTCCTATTCGTTCCATTTTTCAATCATTTGGTAGTTCTTCCCTGGATTTCCCCAGTCTTTCCGAGCGTTTCGGTGCTCCTCGCAGTTGGCATCAGCGTAATCGATTGCGTCCGGGCCCACCTCCTCACGGGGATTCCCTCGCCCACAAGGCGTCACAATGCCAATGCCAAGAAGTGCGATTGTTTAAACCTTCATTTTCCAGTGTTGTTCGTGAGGCTCCCGTTCCAGAACAACCCGTCTTCCCCCATAGCATCAACCCGCGCAAGCGATCCCTCCCTCCGATTGTTGTCCCCCGGCCCGCTGACGCCGACTCCGACACCTTCGACGAATCCCATCCCCGCTCGCAAAGCCCCCGCCAAACGCCAGACTCTCCCACCGCGAGCCCGTTCCTCAAACACCCTGATTAAACCCACTCACCGACCCCTCACCAACGCCGCTTGAGCACCATCCACAACAGGCCACCAGCCGCCACAATCAACACCACGGGGCCTCGAAGAGCCCTGTCTCATTGCCCCTCACGCACTCCGACCCTCTGTAACAAGGCCGTCCCGGCCTCGCCACAGCCCCGGCGAACCACCCACAACCGCCCTCTCATCACCCCGTTCACCCTCGCCCCGTTTCCCATCGGGACACCTTATGTCAGAGCACCGCTCTGGGTCCCCCAACACCGCCCGTTTAACCTCCGCCCGCACCCCAATCCCAAAGGGATTGCGTCCCCAAGCCCAGGGTTGGACTGCGGCACGCAGGCCTACCCTGGGTCCCCCCCAACAAATTCCCAACCCCACCGGGGTTGCGTCCCCGCCGCAATTGCGCGGCACACCCCCACGCTCACGAACGCCGCTTTAGCAGCAACCACAGCAGTCCCATCGCAGCCATGCCCCCTACCACGATGATGTTCCAAGGCATCCGTGAACTTGGTTCTTCACTCGGGGCCTTGGCGTCATGATTGGCCCTCTTGACCTGATGAGGTGCTGTGGAAACCCCAAGCTTCGACCCTATCATCTCCACAAGCGCCTTAAAAAAAGGGGACGTCTCCAAGCCAATTCCGGAGAAACCAAAGCATGGAGCACAACTCAATCTTCCTCACTGCTGAGTGCAGGCAAAAGCGACTTCAATCCGAGTGGGAAAGATTTAGGAACACTTCGCCCACCGAAACCCATCAAGGCCTCGAATCTCTCCTGCATTGCTACCTGTTCCTCAGTGGGATTCGGCCCACCTAAATCACTGAACTTGAAGTGCTCGCCAACCTGCCTGAAGTGAATTGGAAAGCTGAAAAATGCATTCCTACGCTCGATGGAATCATCGTAAACAAAACCCGAAAAACCCTGCCCCTCGGGTGCGCCGGAAATGAAGCTGAGTGCCGTAAAAAGACCGTCACGTTCAATGACGCCGAAGACCGCCACCTCCCACTGGCCTGTCGGGGAGCGATTCATTCCAAGACCATCCTGAACCGGGATAGTGTATAAAACCGGCCAGCGCAGCCACCCATCTCCCCAGATGGCAGGGCTGTGCGATTCTCCGTCGAGTGGAAACTTGAATCCTTCGCTATCTGCAGCCAAGCCTGCCAATGCGCGGGCATAATCATCCGTACAGAGCGGCTTCCAATGCTGGTTGTCATTCTTTTGTAGAGCCGCGTTGGCAAACCCGCACCGAATCAGGGACCACAAATCCATTGTGTTCGCGGAAGACGCCATCGCACCCAGATCGGATGCTGTGAACTTAAAGTAAGCGAGACTTCCTGAAGAGTAGTGAAGTTTGACAGCCATGGGAGGACGCGCTGCACGAGCCTCATTCTCAGCCCGCAGCTCGGCATCTGTGAGCAGTGGCTGCATTTCTGGGCCGATCTCACTTTCTTTAATCAACACCATAGCCTGCGTCGGAAACAACGTGCGCCAATCACCCTTTGCAGGCACCTTGCTCGGAGCTACCGGAGTCTGGCCGCAGGCGGCCCCGCAAACTGCACCAATGAGAAAGAATACTTTAGATATGCGCACAATATTTTGGACTTCAAACCGAACTTGTCTCACGTCTCTAGAAAACGCCATTGATAATGGGCTTTAGTATTGCGCAAAAATCCGCTCCTGTAAATCCTGAATCCACGCTAACCGCGATGATCCGGCCCCAATTTGGTCAGCGAGCTAACGCGCGAGCCCCGACCTCGCGCCCAGTAGCCCCACCGTCTCGCGCAGCCCTCTGAACCAGATCCCTCAGCCGAGCCGATTGAGATCAACGGGGGCCGAAAGAACCGAACGCCCCGCTCGATCCCGGGCCCGGATGGGGTGAATCGTCCCCAACCCAACCCGCATTGCACTTACCCCACCCTCACAAACGCCTCTTGAGCACCATCCACAGCAATCCAGAAGCCGCCAAAATCAGCACGCCGATGATGCTCCGGTTCATCGCATTCATCTCAGCGCCGCCCGTTCCACCGCACCACCCGGCAGTCATACTGCTCCTCAATCCCTGGCAACTGCGCCACCGGCGTAAACTCCCGCACATCCCCCAGCCGCTTCATCTCCTCCGGCTGGAGCGATTCATGATACCGGTGGTACGCCCACGCAATATACAGCGGCTTCCCCGCCGCTTCCGCCTCCGCCAGCAGCGC
>JAIXVE010000287.1 GCA_027483175.1 Verrucomicrobiaceae bacterium
GAAGAGAGTGGAATGGAGGTGACGGGACGTGAGGTGCAGATGGATGGGTCGGCGGTGGTGACGGCGCGGGTGAGGGTCGGGGCTGGTGGGCGGAAGTATCTGCGGGTGGTGGCCGGGCAGTGAGGAGAAAGGGGTGAAACGGTTGGAGAGAAATGACGCGGGGCGACGTAGAAGGGGGCATGAAACGACGCCGATTTGTTGAGAGTGTGATGGCATTGCCCCTGGGTGCGATGGCAGCGAATGCGCCTGACGGGTTGGTGGAATACACGACTTTTCAGGGGAAGCGGGTGAAGTTGCGGCCGTGGGTGGGGAAGCATGTGGCGTTTCTGACGAAGTCGGAGGGAGTGGATGAGAAGGTGATGGGCGGGTTGTGCGGTGTGTTTGACAAAGTGCGGGATTTCTATCGGGAGGCGACGGGGAGGGATCCGCAGCAGTTGAAGCATCTGGATGGGAAGATCACGGTGGCGGAGGTGGATGAGACCTGCGGGGCGGCGTGTGGTTATCTGGGGGCGACGGGGATTGAGCTGACGCCGGGGGTGTTTACGGAGTTGTGCGGCGGGTGGCAGAAAGGGGAGCTGGTGGATCAGGCGCTGCCGTATGAATTCGGGCGGAACTTCTGGTTTTACAGCCCGCAGCTGGCGTATCGGAAGCCTGTGAGTGACCGGTCGGTGGTGACTGGGTATGCGGTGTTCATGCGGCTGATGGCGCTGGATGCGGCGGGGGCGAAGCTGGGGCCGTTTCGGGACAAGACGGGTGCGGAGTTTCGAGCGGTGATGGAGGGGTTGGTGGATCTGTATGAAGCGGACGCGAAGTTCCGGTGGGAGAATACGCTGAAGGTGGATGCGGCTCCGGAGAATGCGCTAGGATTGAACGGGACCGATCTGTTTTCGTCGTTCTGCCTGCGATTGGCGCGGGATCATGGCGGGCAGAAGTGGGTGAAGGCGGTGTGGCAGGAGGCAGGGAAGCTGCCGGAGGCGAAGACGACGGAGGGTGCGGTGGATCATTTTGTGGTGGCGGCGAGTGCGGCGGCGAAGACGGATCTTGGGGAATTGTTTGCGGGGCGGTGGAGGTGGCCGGTGACGGCGGCTGGGCGGAAGGCTGCGGAGGTGGCGGCGAAGGAAGGGGTGAAGGGAGCGAAGGCGGAGTGAGGGGTTGAGCGGGCTGGTTGCAAAAGCGGGAGGGCTGCGGATGGGTGGGGTGTGAGTGCACCGGTTCCAGAGACGTTAGGGTTGATTGCGGGCAACGGAGAGTATCCGTTTGCGATGGCGCGTGCGGCGCGGCGTGCGGGGGTGAAGCGGCTGGTGGCGGCGGCTTTTGAGAATGAGACGCGGGTGGAGCTGGCGGGGGAAGTGGCGGCGATGACGTGGCTGCGGGTGGGGCAGTTGAGTCGGATGATCAAGTTTTTCCGGGGTGAGGGAGTGGGGCATGCGGTGATGGTGGGGCAGATCGCGCCGCGGAATCTTTTTGATCTGAGGCCGGATCTGAGGACCCTGATGATGCTGGCGAAGGTGAAGGAGCGGAATGCGGAGAGCCTGTTCGGGGCGGTGGCGGCGGAGCTGGAGCGGGACGGGATCACGCTGCTGCCGGCGATTTCCTATCTGGAGGAGGAGATGGCTCCGGTGGGGCACATTTGCGGGCCGGTGAGGAAGGCGCGGGAGATGGAGGACATTGAGTTCGGGGCGCGGATGGCGCGGGAGACGAGCCGGTTGGACATCGGGCAGACGGTGGTGGTGCGGCGTGGGACGGTGCTGGCGGTGGAGGCGTTTGAGGGGACGAACGAGTGCATCCGGCGGGGTGGGGCGATGGGTCGGGGGAAGGCGGCGATGGTGAAGGTGAGCAAGCCCGGGCAGGATTTGAGGTTTGACGTGCCGGTGATCGGGCCGCAGACGATTGAGACGGCGGCGGAGGCGGGGGTGCAGTTGATCGGGGTGGAGGCGGGGAAGACGCTGATACTGGAGCGGGGTGAGGTTGAGCGGTTGTGCGGGTTGAGGGGGGTGACGCTGGCGGGGTTCTGAGCGGGCCAGTGGTGACGGGGACGCGGAGTTGCCGAGGCGGGATGGAGCGGGTTAAAGGGGAGGATGATGAAACGCCGAGCTTTTGTACCTGCTGCCGCTGCTGCCTTTGGATTTCAGATTGTGAGGCCCGGCGTGCTGCGGGCGCAGGGCGCGGAGAAGACCCCTAACGAGAAGATCCGGCTGGCGGTGATCGGGTGTGGTGGTCAGGGTGGGGCGGATCTCGGGGGGATGGCGCACGAGGCGGTGGTGGCGTTGTGCGATGTGGATGACCGGCGTGCGGCGGACAGTTTCGGGAAGCATCCGCAGGCGAAGCGATATAAGGATTTCCGGAAGATGTTTGCTGAGATGGCGGACGGGATTGATGCGGTGCTGGTGGCGACGCCGGACCACACGCATTTCACGGCGGCGATGACGGCGATGCGGGCCGGGAAGCATGTGTATTGCGAGAAGCCGCTGGCGCACAGCGTGGCGGAGTTGCGGACCCTGCGGAAGACGGCGCTGGAGAAGAAGGTGGTGACGCAGGTGGGGAACCAGGGGCATTCGTCGGCGAGCATCCGCGGGTTGGTGGAGATGGTGCGGTCCGGGGCGATCGGGAATGTGACGGAGATTCATGCGGGGTGCGATGCGTTCAAGGATGTGTATGCGCAGCAGGGTCGGATGGCGGAACTGGCGCAGCCCGCGGAGGTGCCGAAGGAGTTGGACTGGAATCTGTGGCAGGGGCCGGTGGCGGAGCGGTCCTATCATCCTGGATTCCTGCCATTTTCGTGGCGCGGGCACATGGCGTATGGCGGCGGGTGTCTGGGTGACTGGATTTGCCACGTGGTGGATCCGTCGTTCTGGGCGCTGGATCTTGACATGCCGACGGCGGTGACGGCGGAGGTGACGAAGGATTATGATCCGAAGCTGCACGCGATGTTTTATCCTCGGGGGACGCGGATCACGTTTGAGTTTCCGGCGAAGGGCGCGCGGGGGCCGGTGAAGCTGATCTGGCATGATGGCGAGTTCAGCATTCCGTCGCCGAAGGAACTGGAGGAAGAAGGACAGGGACGGAAAGTGGTAGGGACTGGGGCGGTGCTGATCGGGGACAAGGGGAAGATCATGCATGGGTCGCACGGAGCGGGCGGGTGGCGGATCATTCCGGTGCAGAAGGCGCGGGAGATTCCGAAGCCTGATGAGACGATTCCGCGGGTGAAGGATGGGAATCACCAGCAGGACTGGCTGGATGCGGTGCGGGCGGGGCGGCCGGCGGGTTCGCCGTTTGAGTACGGCGGGGCGCTGAGCGAGATCGGATTGCTGGGAGTGGTGGCGACGCGTTTTCCGGGCGAGCGGTTGGTGTGGGATGCGGGGGCGATGCAGTTTACGGGGCATGATGCGGCGACGGCGCTGGCGCGTCCGGCTTCGTGGCGTGCGGAATGGGATGGGGTGCGTCCGGCGTGAGTGCGGGGAGGAACGCCATGAGAGCGGGGACATTGGGATGGGTTAGGTGGTGCCGGTTGCTGCTGGTGCTGATGCTGGGGATGCCGCTGCGCGCGGCGGATCCTGACATTTATGCGCCGGAGAATCTGCTGGCGTGGTGCATTGTGCCGTTTGACGCGAAGAAGCGCGGTCCGGTGGAGCGGGCGGCGATGCTGGAGGGGTTAGGGATCCGGAAGCTGGCGTATGACTGGCGGGACGAGCACATTGTGCAGTTTGATGCGGAGGTGGAGGCGATGAAGGCGCGTGGGATCGAGGTGACGGCGTGGTGGTTTCCGTCGGTGCTGGACGAGACGGCCAAGAAGATCCTTGAGGTGATCAAGCGGCACGGGATCCGGCCGCAGTTATGGGTGATGGGGTCGGGCGGGCCGGTGGCGAACGAGCGGGAGCAGTTGGCGGCGGTTGAGGCGGCGGCGGCGCGGCTGAAGCCGGTGGTGGCGGCGGCGCAGGTGCTAGGGTGCAAGGTGGCGCTGTACAACCATGGCGGGTGGTTCGGGGAGCCGGAGAATCAGGTGGCGATACTTGAGCGATGGAAGCGGGAGGGCCTGACAAATGCGGGGATGGTGTATAACTTTCACCACGGGCATGAGCATCTGGGGCGGTTTGGGGAATTGGTGCGGCTGATGAAGCCGTGGCTGCTGGCGGTGAATCTGAATGGGATGGTGCGGGATGGTGAGAGGCGGGGGGTGAAGATCCTTCCGCTAGGGGGAGGGGATCAGGAACTGGAGATGATGCGGGTTTTGAGGGCGTCGGGCTGGCGCGGGCCGGTGGGGATCATTGATCATCGGCCGGAGACGGACAGTGAGGAGACCTTGCGGGAGAATCTGCGAGGGATGGAGTGGTTGCGGAAGGAACTGGAGCGGCCGGGGAGTGGCGGGGAGCGGCCGTTTGCGTTGCCGGTGGAGGCAGGGCCGAAGGTTGGGGAGGGGAAGTTCGGGAAGGCGCTGGATGCGGCGACGGCGGGGTTGGCGGTCGGGAAGGCGGCGGATTGCGGGGTGCTGCCGCTGACGGCGGAGGCGTGGGTTAGGATCGGGGATGCGGGGGACTACCGGATCATTCTGGCGAACGGGCCGAAGTCGTCGGGGGCGCACTGGGAAGTGTATGCGCATGCGGGGAGCGGGGTTTTGAGTCTTTACATGCCGGGGCGTGGCGGGGTGTATGCGTCGGAGGTGAAGGTGACGGATGGGAAGTGGCATCATGTGGTGGTGGTGCTGGAGAGCGGGCGGGTGCGGTTGTTTGCGGATGCGGTGGCGGTGCTGGATCGGAGTGCTCCGGCGGGGCCGGGTGGGGCGGCGGAGGGACGGTTCTGCATTGGGCAGCTGGATGAGGGCGGGTTGCCGGCAGCGGGACTGATTGATGACGTGTTAGTGAGGCGGGGAGTGCATGTGCCGGTGGCGGTGCCGGAGAAGGCGGCGGCGGACGATGCGGACACGATTGGGAGGTGGTCGCTGGATGCGCTGCCGAGTGGGCCTGAGCGGGTGAAGACGGCGGCATTTTTTCCGGAGTTCGGGCCGTTGCGGCCGCGGGAGCATCCGGGGGCGCGGGAGATGAAGCAGCGGCGGCGCGTGTTTGATTTTTATGCGAAGGAAGTGCTGAGGTTTGC
>JAIXVE010000275.1 GCA_027483175.1 Verrucomicrobiaceae bacterium
GTGAAAAATACTCAGCACTTCCCGCCCCTCACCAAACCGCCGCCACTGCCCGTTCGCCCGCGCCAGATGCCCGCGCAATTCCCGCGCCCCTCGATCCAGCAGCATCGGCACATGACTCGCCCACGGCCCTCCCTCCCCATCCGTCACCACTGTCGCAAACCCATAACGCTCGATCAACCCGAACGCCTTCTCCTCATCCTCAACCCTGTCCTCCGCCGGTATATACATCATCTCCCCCCGCTCAATCTCTCGGCAGCAGATACGCCCAACGCACCATCTCCACCGGCCGACGCCGCGGCTCCTCAGGCGCCCGCCGCTCCCGCTCCCAATCCCCCAATCGCCCACTCTCACCTTCTTCCTCGCCACCACCCGCCTCGCTCCCACCACCAGCCACATCCCCGCCACTCTCCTCCTCACGCTCCACCACCACACCCTCACCAGCCCATTCCTCACCAGGCGCAGCCGCCATGTGACTCCAAACACTCCCAGCATCCTCACTCACCAGCCCACCACCGCTCGGCAGCAAATCCTCCACCCCAGCCTCCTGCCCGCTTTCCAAAACCTGCGTCTCATCCCCGCTCCAGATTCTACTCCACGCGACCCGCTTCCCCAGCTTTCCCACCACCTCCGCTCGCCTCACCGGCACCCGCTCCGACCGCCTCACCCGGTGCTGCTTCGCCAGCACGCCCGTCATCTCCACCATCCGATCCGCCTCCCCATCATCATCCACCACCGCCACCGGCACAGACGTCACCACCCCGGCAGCACTCTCCGCCACCGGCAGCACCAGACCTCCGGCACTAACAGTAAACAGCAGAATTGTCAGGGAGCAGCAGGGCTTCATGTCAGTGCGGAAATGGCGGACCCGTCAGGGGGAACCGGTCGCCTTTGCTATGCTCCCACGCCCCGCGAACCTCGTCAAGCGCCCCGTTTTCAACCACTTCCACCACTCCCACACCCCCCTCCAGCCTCGCCGCCGCCCGCCGCCGCATCCCCTCGTCCGCCCTCGCAAACACCCGCACGCGCCCTCCCCGATCCCCTCTCCCGGCCCCCTCATTTACCCCTTCCTCCTCCCTCCCCATCACCTCCCGCAACCGCTCCAGCTGCCCCAGCGCTCGCTCCACCACCCCGTCCGTCACCTCCCTCCCAGCACGCAACGCCGCCATCAGCATCTCCACCCGCTCCACACTCAACCGACCCTCTCCCCCCTTCACCAATCCTGTCTCTCGTTCATTCATTGGATTCTTGTAATTATGGATTTTCTGATAAATACCCACTCGCGCGCCCGCCGCAACTCTTTTCCTCCCTCCCCAACCCATCCCGCCCCTCCTTACCTCCCCAGCTGTGTCAATCCGTCCGCCCAGCCGGGTCATCATGTCGCATGTGTCCCGCCCCGCACACACCCCCGCCACCGCCCTCCATTCTCCTAATCCCCTCATCGCCAACACCTTCCACACCGCACAACCCCCGTGGCACGCCGCGTGCATTGTCCCCACGCAAAACCAATCCCCTCAACTCACCAAATTTATGGGCAAGATTCTCGGCATCGACCTCGGCACCACCAACTCCTGCATGGCCATCATGGAGGGCTCCGAACCACTCGTCCTCGAAAACTCCGAAGGCGCTCGCACCACCCCATCCGTCGTCGCCTTCACCAAAACCGGCGAACGCCTCGTCGGCCAGGCCGCCAAACGCCAGGCCGTCACCAACGCCCGCAATACCGTCTTCTCCGCCAAACGCCTCATCGGCCGCAAATTCGCAGAACTCTCCGACGCCGACAAAAACGTCCCCTATAAAATCGTCGCCGCCTCCAACGGCGACGCCCACATCGAAGTCGATGTCGCCGGCGAAAAGAAGGTCTACAGCCCTCAGGAAATCGCCGCCATGGTCCTCGGCAAACTCAAAGCCGACGCCGAAGCCAAAATCGGCGAATCCATCACCGACGCCGTCATCACCGTCCCCGCCTACTTCAACGACTCCCAGCGCAACGCCACCAAAGCCGCCGGAGAAATCGCCGGCCTCAACGTCCGCCGCATCATCAACGAACCCACCGCCGCTTCCCTCGCCTACGGCCTCGATAAAAAGAAAGACGAGAAAATCGCCGTCTACGACCTCGGCGGCGGCACCTTCGACATCAGCGTCCTGGACATCGGCGACGGGGTCTTCGAAGTCCTCGCCACCAACGGCGATACCCACCTCGGCGGCGACGACTGGGACAACCGCCTCATCGACTTCATCCTCGCTGAATTCAAAGCCGACTCCGGCATGGACCTCAAAGGCCAGCCCGACGCCATCCAGCGGATCAAGGAAGAAGCCGAAAAAGCCAAAATCGCCCTCAGCTCCAGCCAGAGCTACGACATCAATCTCCCCTTCATCACCGCCGACGCCACAGGGCCGAAGCACATCATGAAGACGCTCACCAGAGCCAAACTCGAACAGCTCTGCGACGACCTCTTCGCCCGCACCGTCACCCCAGTCAAAAAGTGCATCGAAGACGCCAAGGTCTCCACTAGCGAAATCGACGAACTCGTCCTCGTCGGCGGCATGACCCGCATGCCCATGGTCATCGAAACCGCCCGCAAACTCGCCGGCAAAGAACCCCACAAGGGCGTCAACCCGGACGAGGTCGTCGCCATCGGCGCTGCCATCCAGGGCGGTGTCCTCAAGGGCGATGTCAAAGACATCCTCCTCCTCGATGTCACCCCGCTCACCCTCGCCATCGAAACCATGGGAGCCGTCGCGACCCCCATGATCCCGCGCAACACCACCATCCCCTTCAAGAAGACCGAGACGTTCTCCACCGCCAGCGACAACCAGCCAGGCGTCGAAGTCGTCGTCGTCCAGGGCGAGCGCCCCATGGCCCGCGATAACAAAACCCTCGGCACCTTCAAACTCGAAGGCATCGACCCAGCCCCCCGCGGCGTCCCCCAGATCGAAGTCACCTTCGACATCGACGCCAACGGCATCCTCCACGTCTCCGCCAAAGACAAGAAAACCGGCAAATCCCAGCAGATCTCCATCAAGGGCTCCAGCGGTCTCAGCGACGACGAAATCGAACGCGCCAAACGCGACGCCGAAGTCCACGCCGAAGAAGACCGCCAGCGCAAGGAATCCGCAGAAACCCTCAACAAGGCCGATACCCTCGTCTTCCAGGTCGAAAAACAACTCGCCGAACTCGGCGATAAGGTCACCGACGACCAGAAAAAACCCATCACGGACCAGATCCAGAAAATCAAGGACGCCATCGCCGCGAACGACACCGCCGCCATCAAGTCCGCCTCCGCCGAACTCGAAGTCCTCTTCAGTCAGGCCGCCGCCGCCGCCCAGTCCGCCGGCTTCAACCCCGGCGCTCCTCCGCAGTCCCCGGACTCCGGCAGCCAGGAACCCTCCGAACCCAAACAGGCCAAAGGCAAGGTCGTCGACGCCGACTTCGAAGTCGTCGACGAAGACAAAAAATAAGGCCCCCATCACTTCACCCCACACCTCACCTCTCACCTTCTTTCTCTAATGCCCACCAAAGCAAAAACCCAAACCACAACCACAGAACCCACCACCATGGCTAAAATCCAACCCCTCGGTCAGCGTGTCCTCGTGAAGCGCATCGAAGTCGAAGAAAAAACCGCCGGCGGCATCTACCTCCCTGACAACGCCAAGGAAAAACCACAGGAAGCCAAGGTCATCTCCCTCGGCACCGGCGGCAAAGACGACAACGGCAAGGCCATCGAATTCACCGTCAAAGCCGGTGACACCGTCCTCATCTCCAAATACGGCGGCACCGAAGTCAAAGTCGACGGCGAAGAACACCTCATCATCTCCGAATCCGATATCCTCGGCATCGTCAGGAAGTGAGCCATCGCTCCCCTCTCAATCTCCAAAACCTGAACTAACAGAACATCTCCTATTATGGCTAAACAACTCAGCTTCGATGAAACCGCCCGTCAGGCCCTCCTGCGCGGCGTCGAAAAAATCGCCAAGGCCGTCAAGGCTACCCTCGGGCCTGCCGGCCGTAACGTCATCCTCGACAAGAAATTCGGCTCCCCTACCATCACCAAGGACGGCGTCACCGTCGCCAAGGAAGTCGAACTCTCCTGCCCATTCGAAAACATGGGCGCCCAGCTCGTCCGCGAGGTCTCCAGCAAGACCAGCGACATGGCCGGTGATGGTACCACCACCGCCACCGTCCTCGCAGAAGCCATCTACAAGGAAGGCCTCCGCAACGTCACCGCAGGTGCCAACCCCACCTACCTCAAGAACGGCATCATGAAGGCCACCGAGTGCCTCGTCGCCGAACTCGCCAAAATCTCCAAGCCAGTCAAGGACACCAAGGAGATCGCTCAGGTCGCCACCGTCTCCGCCAACTGGGACAAGGAAATCGGCCGAATCATCGCCGACGCCATGGACAAGGTCGGTAAGGACGGCACCATCACCGTCGAAGAAGCCAAATCCATCGAAACCACCCTCGACGTCGTCGAAGGCATGCAGTTCGATAAGGGCTACCTCTCCCCGTACTTCGTCACGGATCCAGAGGCCATGACCGCCACCCTCGACAACGCCTACATCCTCATCCACGAGAAGAAGGTGTCGAATCTCAAGGACATGCTCCCTCTCCTCGAGAAGGTCGCCAAGTCCGGCAAACCCCTCCTCATCATCGCCGAAGACGTCGAAGGTGAAGCCCTCGCCACCCTCGTGGTCAACAAACTCCGCGGCACCCTCAACGCCGTCGCCGTCAAAGCCCCAGGCTTCGGTGACCGCCGTAAGGCCATGCTCGAAGACATCGCCATCCTCACCGGCGGCCAGTGCATCACCGAAGACCTCGGCCTCAAACTCGAATCCATCGAGGTCACCCAGCTCGGTCGCGCCAAACGCATCGTCATCGAAAAGGAAAACACCATCATCGTCGAAGGCGCCGGCAAGAAAGACGCCATCCAGGGCCGCGTCACCCAGCTCAAGCGCCAGATCGAGGAAACCACCTCGGACTATGATCGCGAAAAGCTCCAGGAGCGCCTCGCCAAGCTCGCCGGCGGCGTCGCCGTCATCCACGTCGGTGCCGCCACCGAAACGGAAATGAAGGAAAAGAAGGCCCGCGTCGAAGACGCCCTCCACGCCACCCGCGCTGCCGTCGAAGAAGGCATCGTCCCTGGCGGCGGTACCGCTCTCCTCCGCGCTCAGAAGGCCCTCGACGGCCTCAAGCTCAAGGGTGACGAAGCCACCGGCGCTGACATCGTCCGCCGCGCCATCGAAGCTCCCCTCCGCACGCTCGCCGCGAACGCAGGCGTCGAAGGAGCCCTCATCGTCGAACACGTCAAGAACGGCAAAGGTGGCGAAGGCTACAACGTCGCCACCGGCAAGTTCGAAGACCTCATCGCCTCCGGCGTCGTCGACCCAACCAAGGTCACCCGCAGCGCTCTCCAGAACGCCGCCTCCATCTCCGGTCTCCTCCTCACCACGGAATGTCTCATCACTGACCTCCCGGAAGAGAAGAAAGCTGACGCCGGCCACGGTCACGACCACGGCGGCGGCATGGGCGGCATGATGTAATCTACCCCCACAAGGCCCTCAAAAGCCTTACCCGTCTCAGCCGCCCTGACCCCCAAAGGTCAGGGCGGCCCTTTTTTTACCCCTCAACCTCAACCTCTCCAAACCCAACTCCTCGCCCCCTCCGAACAAGCTAGCCGCAGGCTCTGTACTGCTGTGAGCAATCACAGCTCTCTCTGCGCACGGAGTGCGCCTGCCAGCCACCGTTTCGAAGAGGTCTGTCCAATCGCACCCCCCCTCCGTGCCGTGTCGAAGAGGTCTGTCCAATTGCGTATCCCCCTCCGAACACGCCCGCTCTCCGTTCCCGCCCCAACTCCCCTTCGCGCCGTCCTGTCTTCGCGTGCGCGCTGACGAAGAGGTCTGTCCAATTGCGCACCCCCCCCTCCGAACACACCCCCCCTGCGCCACGCGTGTCGAAGAGGTCTGTCCAATTGCGCACGCACCCTCCGAACACACCCCCCCTGCGCCACGCGTGTCGAAGAGGTCTGTCCAATCGCGCCCCCCCTCCGAACACGCCCCCCTGCGCCAACGGCGCCCCCTAACGCAGCCCGGGGCAACGCCCCGGGTCTACCCCACCCAACACACCGAGCCCTGAAAGGGCGCCCCATCTTTTCCCGGGGCACCGCCCCGTGACGAAGAGCCCTGTCCAATCGCCCAC